>JARROQ010000006.1:0-33412 GCA_037383745.1 Sulfurovaceae bacterium | reverse complement strand
TTCGGGTTTGCAGGTGGTCTTTACGATACTGATACTAAACTCACAAGGTTTGGTTATAGAGACTATGATGCTTACACAGGAAAGTGGACTGCTAAAGATCCTATAGACTTTGCAGGTGGAGATACGAATCTCTATGGGTATGTGTTAGGGGATCCGGTGAACTTTGTGGATGTTGAGGGGTTAGGAACAAGCTTAGCAGGTCCTGCCCTTTGTTCCGCACTTGCTGTATATAAAACTGCTCCATCCATAGATGAATGTCGTACAATCGTTTGGGATGCATACTATGATCAAATAAATGGCAATCAGGATTATCAAATAATATGCGGTGGTTATGATCCAAAAGCATGTTCTATTGCGTGTACTGGCACTGAGTTTTGGAATAATTTAACTGAGGCATGTACTGGTAATGGATTGGATTTAAAGAAAGGATGGAAAAGATGAAAAAAACATTTTATATTCTGCTATTTTCAGTTTATCTTTTTGCTGAGCAAAGTATCTATCCGTTTTCTTTTACCTTTAATGAAAAAGGGTTGTTTGCTAGTGAAATAATGCTAATAAAATATGAAGGAAAAATTGTGTCAAAAGGAATTGTTTTGATGAATAGTGAAGATAATTATGTAATTATCTCTAATACATTTTTTTCATTACCGCCTTTTGCTTGTAGACCAATCCAAAATATTGATGATTTAAGTTATTATCAGTTAAATGCGAAGCAAATTAATATGTGTCAAAATTTATTTAATATGACAGGAACAAAATCAAAAGAGTTAAAAAACCAAATTATAATAAAAATAATATTGATTATTACATCAATAAAGCAAAATATTTTAGAGATAAAGGTAAAATAAATATAGCTATGAGATATTTGCTTAGTGCTTTTTTTATAGACGAAACCAGTGAAGAATTATTACCATTGCAAAAAGAATTACAAGATTTAAGGTCAAAACAAATCGTATATGTTTATGAGGCGAAGAAAAAGTAACAAGAAATCTATGCGATAAAGGAGTTTTTCTCGCTCCACCTCTCCTGAGGTGTAACGTAGACATACCCAAATAAATAAAGATACCAGCCAATAACGATAACCCGAAAAAGAGCTAAAAAGTGAGTAGTGGTCCAGACTATAAACCAAGATAACTCTCTGTTAACACCCACTCACTTCCTTTAAAGCTTTTAATAGTAGCTATGCTCTATCTCCTTTTTACACAAATGAATTGTGTCATTCTAAATTTAGTTTAGAATCTAGATTCCGTATTAAGTACGGAATGACAGAATTAGACAGCCTCATATTTGCTTCTCTCATCCCTGTCATCTTGATGAAAATGCATACCGTACTCAACGTGGAAACGAGAGAAAGTAACAATAATCAAAAAATATTGTTATAATAAACATTTAATTCACTAAAAAACTTTAATCTCAACACCACCTTGCTAGGAGCTCTATATGACCGTAATCTCCATAATATTGTTTGTTATAGTATTTATCTACATCATCAATATTAACAAAAAACTCACTTTACTACAAAGCGATATCTACAAGCTAAAAAGGTCGAAGTATGCTATCGAAGATGGAGCCAAGAGTCCACAAGCGGTAAGCTCAGATGTTATCGAAGAGACAAAAAGTGTTGCACAAGAGCAAGAGAGCCCACAACAGATAAGCATACCTCAAAAAGAGGTGCTTGCCGTCAAAGAAGATGTGGTTGTCACAAAAGCTGAACAGCCTTATGTCCCAAAAGTTCAAACGCCTTCTTTTGATCTCTTTGGTGCTATCAAAAATTTCTTTACGCAAGGAAATGTCCCTGTAAAGATTGGTGGGATTGTCTTCTTCTTTGGATTGGCATTTTTGGCAAATTATGCCATCGAGCACAATGTCGTGACTATCCAGATGCGTCTTGGTGCTATCGCGTTAGTGGGCATGGTCTTACTTGGGCTTGGCTGGAAGTTTAGAGAAAGAGAAGGGAGCTATGGGCTTATACTCCAAGGGATTGGTATAGCAACACTCTATCTCGTCGTTTTTGTTGCAGCGAAAATCTACCTACTTGTTGATCTCAAAGTCGCTTTTGGCATCATGTTCTTGCTTGTAGCGATGGGTACGTTTTTAGCAGTCTATCAAAACTCTCTCGCTCTTGCACTTTTTGCGATCACCGGTGGGTTTTTAGTGCCGATTTTAACTTCAAATAATAGTGGCTCTCATGTCGCACTCTTTAGCTACTATGCGATGCTTGATGCGGGGATAGTCATCATAGCTTGGTATCGCTCTTGGCGTGTGCTCAATCTCACAGGGTTTATCTTTACCTTTGGGATCGCAACCATCTGGGGTGTATTGCGGTATGACCCTGCCTTTTTTGCGACTACAGAGCCATTTTTATTGCTCTTTTTTGTTTTTTTCTTGGCTATCTCTATCCTTTTTACATGGAGAAAGCCATTTAAAATCGATAGCTATATGGACTCCACACTTGTCTTTGGATTGCCTCTTGTTGCTTTTGGGCTACAATCTTCTTTGGTGCACAACTTTGAAGATGGAGTTGCTTTGAGTGCCGTTGCGGCAGGAGTCATCTATCTATCGCTTTCAAAATTTCTTTTTGGTGTCGAGAAGATGCGATTGCTTGCCGAGTCTTTTTTGGCTATAGGCACACTTTTCCTTACAATGGCGATTCCATATACATTTGATAAAGATATCTCTGTCGTACTTTGGACACTTGAGGCTTCAGCGATCATATGGGCATCACTCAAACAAAATCGCGAGTATGCAAAATACTTTGCTATGTTTTTACAAACAGGCGCTGCTCTAGCATTTTTACTGATAAGTTATGAAAAAACATTTGCAACACCATTTGTGAACATACTGTTTTTTGAATATTTGTTGGTCATTACTTCATTTTTTATAACAGCATATCTCTTGTGGAAAAAAGGGCCAAGCGGCTTTGATCACGATATGTCTTTTGTATTTTTACTTTTGGGATTTGTCGCATGGTTTATGGCCGGTACAACTCAGAGTGAACGATTGGTAAGTTGTGAAATGGGTTATGGTCTGCTTCTCTATATCACTCTAGGCGGGCTTCTTTTCTCTTTTATCGGCAGAGCACTCGCATGGGATAAGCTTATTGCTTTTTTACAACTCTATATCGTTGCCGGCGGTGTTGTGATTTTTTCTTTGAGTAAACTCTATATCTATGCACATCCTTTTGCAGATATCGGTTATGCGGCTCTGCCACTCTTTTTCGCTGTTGGGTATTATCTTTTATATATATTTGATGAGAAGTGGATAAAAAATATCATCATTCATATCGCGCAGTTGTGGATGATTACTCTCTTGATGACGCTTGAAGTGCTGTATCAATTGACATCAATGACAAAAGGAGAATCCTTTGCTCCACAGATATATAACTATATAGATTCGGCTCTTGTACCTATAATTTTCTCTTGTGTATTTTTGATATTTACGCTTATGCCTGCAAGATTTAAAAAATATCAAGAGGGCTATCGTTTTGTAGGAGTTGGGGGCATCTTGGTGGTTCTACTGTTTTGGGAGATTGGCGGATTTTTCATAAATGATTTTCTATATCTCCCTTCTTATCTGCCTGTGATCAATCCTCTCGATATCATCCAGATCATAGGTGTAGCCGTTATGGGACTATGGATATATAAAAATGAGATACTCTCAAAAGGGAGTCTTAGACCAATTGCCGGAGTGTTTGCGTTGCTTGTTGTTGTGCTCATCTCCGTAATCTTTGCGAGAAGTGTGAGCTATTATCAAGGAGTATTTTATACATTTGATGCACTTTATGCCAATATCTATTTTCAAGCAGGTATCTCCATCATTTGGAGTATCTTGGCGATGAGCGTTATGTTCCTATCAAAATATAGAAAAAATAGACTTCTTTGGATATCTGGCATGACACTCCTTATCCTTGTGGTTCTCAAACTCTTCTTTGTTGAGCTCTCCAATAGCGGTACGCTTGAGCGAATCATCTCTTTCCTTGTGGTCGGCGCACTTATGCTGCTTATCGGCTATATCGCTCCAATTCCTCCAAAGAGCGAAGAGTCAATAGAAGACAATAAAGGCGCTTAAAGCCTTTGTTGTCATAGAAAATGGCAATTTTTTTATGTATCATTATGTATTTAAGTATATAACGGTATGATTTTTGCATAATTCTTTTAGGGATTGTTTTACATATCGTTATATAAAAATATATATAATGAAATTTAATAGAGGAGTTTATATGAAAAAAATAGTTCTATCGGTAGTAGTTGCAGGGGTATTGGCGCAAAATATTCATGGGGAGGCTTTTGATCTTGGGAGGATCAATGTTGTCGATTCGTTGGATGATAATAGATCGGGTAATGGATCGTTTGAAGAGACGATTATGGCAAGCTCAATACAAAAAAGCAATGCTTTAACAGTCAGTGAAGCACTAGATACTATGAGTGGTGTGACGCAGCAAGAACAGGGAGGTAGGGCAGAATCTACACTCTATGTCAGGGGATTTGATGCCAAAAGAGTAGGATTTTTTATAGACGGCATTCCTGTCTATGTGCCTTATGACGGTAATTTTGATTATGCTAGATTTCTCACAACAGATATCGAGCAGATAGATGTATCAAAAGGGTATTCATCGGTTGCATATGGAGCCAATACAATGGGCGGTGTCATCAATGTGATTTCCAAGAAACCGACAAAAGCCTTTGAGGGAAATGTAAAAAGCGAATTTGTTTTTGACAGCAGTGGAGAGTTTGCAAAGCAGGTTACCTCACTCAATGTCGGCACAAAACAGGATAAATACTATATCCAACTAGGGGCAACCTATGCTAACAAAGATCACTTTAGATTGAGTGATGATTATGAGGCAACTGCATCTCAGCCTGAAGGTGATCGCTTGCGTTCAAAAACAAAAGATCAAAAGATCAATCTCAAGGTGGGGTATTTTATCGATGAGACAAGTGAGATAGCATTTGGGTATATCAATCAAAAAGGCGAGAAAGAACAGCCGCCTGCAACAGATACAGAATATAGCAAGACGAAATATTGGGATTGGCCTTATTGGGATAAGGAGACGATGTATGTAACAGGGGAGAAGAGGTTTGCGCATAGCACCTTTAAAGCCTTAGCTTACTATGACAAAATCAAAAATTCTCTCTACTCATATGCCGATGATACTTACAGTACATTTAATACTAAAGGCTTTACCTTTAAAAGCAGATATGATGATTATAGTTACGGCACGCGTTTAGAGTATGTGATGAATTTTGACAAAAACGATCTCACACTTTCTGCTAATTACAAAAAAGATGTGCATAGAGGGTATGATATCAGTAAGACAGATTCGAGCGAAGAGCTTGTAGAGCGATATGAGGATACCACGCTCTCGCTTGGCGTAGAAGATGTCTATGAGATTACAGATAAGTGGCAGCTTTTGGGCGGCATAAGTTATGATAGAAAAGAAGGCGATTACGCTTGGGATGAGTCCTCTGCGACAGAGGCGATTCCTCTTGGCTCATCAGATAGCTTCAATCCACAGGTTGCACTTGTCTATAAGCCTGATGTTACAAGCGCTCTAAGGGCAAGTATTTCTCGAAAAACATATCTTACTTCAATGAAAGATAGATATAGCAGAAGACTCGGTTCAGCTGAGCCAAATCCTGATCTTAAAGCTGAGAAATCAACCCATTATGAGCTCAACTATAGTAAAAATTTTGAAAATCTTAAATTGGGTATCGCAGGATTTGTGACAAAAATCGATGATGCGATTCAAAGTGTCATTATTGATTCTGTAAATGATATCTCGCAAAATCAAAATATAGGTGATTTTGAACATAGAGGTGTTGAGCTTGATGTGAGTTATACAAAAGATATCTATGAGGTAGGTGGTAATTACACCTACATCTCTCTTAAAGATAAAAGTGACAGTGGAGCAAAAATGACCGATGTGCCGGAACACCAACTCTTCTTCTATGCACAAGCTGAGATTTATCCTCATCTCTCATTGTATGGAAATATGAAATTTAGAGAAGGAGGGTATGAGCAAAAAATGGATAAAACTTATGTGCAAGCGCAAACATTTGCTACTTTTGATACTAAGTTGATCTATACTCCGACAGAAGCACTCACAGCAGAAATTGGGGTGAAAAATCTCACTGATAAAAATTACGGTTATGACAGAGCCTTCCCGATGCCAGGAAGAGAGTTTTTTGTATCGATGGAGTATAAGTTTTGATCAAAAAGATATTTCTCTTTATTGCTCTTCTATTTTCTACCGCTCTTTTTGCTCAATCGCAACCTATACGGGTTGCTGTTATCGGCGGGATTACCATGAGCGGGTTGTGGGATCAGATATCTACGGCTTTTGAGAAAAAATATGGGATCAAGACAGAACTTGTTATCACCGGACCAAAGAAAATCATAGGCCCATATTGCAAAAGCCATGATGTTGATCTTGTGACGATGCACTCGAGTGATACCATAGCAAATCTAGCGGCTGAGGGTATCATAGAGGATTTGACTCCTTGGATGCATAACTCACAGATGCTCATCGCGCCTAAAACAAATCCGGCCAAATTGGAACAAGGCGATACTCTTCAAAGCGCACTTCAAAAGATAACTAATTCAAAAAGTAATTTTTTGATCCATGCAAGCGGCGGGACTTTTGAGGTATTTCATGCGATAAGCATGCAGTATGTGTTTCAACCAAAGACTATCTTCACGCAAAAAGCAAACGGCTTTTTAGATCAAGTCGTTGCCAATGATGCCTATACCCTATTTGGTGTGATCCCTTTTTTGATGCAGAAACATTATGATCCGAATGTTACGGGATTTATCATAGAGGATGAATCACTTCAAAGACCCTATCTTGTAGCTGTTGGAACGCCTAAGAGAATTGGTAAAGAGCGTTACGACAATGCGCAACTTTTACTACAATTTTTAACTTCATCAGAAGTACAGACAATGATTCGTAACTTTAGACTCAAAGATTTCTCAGATACACCCGTCTTCTTCCCGATAAAGGAGAAATAGCACTCATTGCACATAATATTATTTTAGATAAAATACTCTAAACCACATAAACACCCACAAGGAAAAGAGATGAGACTTTTTAAAATAATAGTTATACCGATAGCCGTAGGTGTCGTTGGAGGATTTCAATATGGTACGGCAATGGCGGATGAATCATTTTTTGGGCAAAATGAGCAGTCTATAAATCAAAAGATAGAAACACAAGATGGACATGTGAGCATTACTGTTCCGCTGAAAGAGAAAAAAGGTCTTCAGTATGAAGGGATTCATCTATGTAAGCCGGCAGGAAGTGAAGATGATATGTTCTTCAAATCCGTAGTTGCACCCGATGGTTTATCATCCGGATATAGTTGCATAAATGATAGTTGTACGATTACATTGGGCGCAGAAAACCTAGAGCAGATTCCTGAAAATATCGCCATGTATGTTTCAAAAGATGGACAATGTCAAAAAGAGGATTTTGAAACCAATGGGCATATACAAACGGTAGGATATGAAGCTACTATTGAATTTACAGATGAGTTGGTGCAAGCACTCGGTATCGTTGGTTCTCATTATAGTGTAAGCAGTGCAAACAGTAATGGTGTTGGATCGTGGCAAATGATGGGAACAAAAAAAGCTAACTTCTCTTATGGTACGAAATTGACTACAGATGATTTGAAAATAGATGATGAGATAAAGGCCAAGATAAATTTTATTTAAATCTTCATTTTATCGTCCGATACCTGCTTCATAAAGCATTAGTTGAAAAAGAGATAAAAATTCTCCTAAAAAACTTCTAGATTTATGACATTTAAGGTATAATCCCGATTATGAAAAATGAGATTAAAGTATCAGAAAAAGCAAAACTCCCTACAAGACACGGTGATTTTATCATCCGGTCATTCAAAGAGGGAGAACAAGAACATCTAGCTATATATACAGAATCTATGCCTGAAACACCGCTTGTAAGAGTGCACTCTGAGTGCTTAACGGGCGATGTTCTTGGGTCAAGTAAATGTGATTGTGGTGCACAACTTGACGCAGCCATGAAACTCATCCACAAAGAGGGTGGTATGGTCATCTATCATCGTCAAGAAGGCAGAAACATAGGACTCTTCAACAAAGTTAATGCCTATGCTCTGCAAGATCAAGGGCTCAATACCGTAGAGGCAAACTTGAAGCT
This sequence comes from Sulfurovaceae bacterium, assembly GCA_037383745.1. GTDB lineage: Bacteria > Campylobacterota > Campylobacteria > Campylobacterales > Sulfurovaceae > BN30871. The sequence goes on along the minus strand of JARROQ010000006.1, from coordinate 25,239 downwards.
TGGCTTCAAGGCTGATGAGCGTACCTATGATGTTGTTGATTTTATCTTGGAGTATTTTGGCATCAAAGAGATCAAACTAATTACCAATAACCCTTCAAAAATAAGTAGTTTGAAGAGTGCGAAGATTGTCGAGCGAGTGCCTCTTATTACCAATCCTACAGAACAAAATGAGGGGTATTTGAAGGTAAAAAAAGAGCAGATGGGGCATCTGCTCTAAAGCGATGCCGGATCTAAAAAGTATCTTAGAAGATGAGGGGCTGCAGCTTCAAAAAGCGAGCATTCAAGCGCTTGAGCGATTTGCAGATATCCTCCTTGAATGGAATAAAGTTCATAACCTCACAGGCGCAAAAGAGAGAGTAGGCGTCTATGAGTATATCCTTGATTCACTCTACCCAATAACAAAGATAGACTTTCCAAAAAACATCTTAGATGTCGGCACGGGTTCGGGTTTCCCGGGTTTGGTGTTGGCTATTGCCCTAAAAGATTCGCACTTTACACTCTGTGAGCCTATTAAAAAGAGAGTCGGATTTATGCGTTTTGTTGCTTTGGATTTGGGGATGAATAATGTTACTTTCGAGCAAAAGAGAGTAGAGGAGCTCAAAGAGCAGTTTGATCTTATAACCTCTAGAGCAGTGAGCGATGTGAATATGATGCTCTCACTCACAAAAGATGTGCGAGGAGCAAAGACACAGTATCTACTTTATAAAGGCAGCAGGGTCTTTGATGAGCTCGAGGGGATATCAAGCTATCAGCTATCTTATGATATATTACAAAAAAACAGAAGAAACTATCTGTACATAAAGAGTGTTGATGTTGCTTAAGATTATACTTTTTTTGATTATTGGATTTGCTCTGTATAAAATGTTTGGCGGTAAATTTACATTGCCAAGATCAAAAGATGATTCAAAAACGATGGTTCAGTGTGATGAGTGTGGGGCATTTGTAAGTGAAGATGAAACAAAAGTGTTAGATGATAAAGTCTATTGTAGTGATTGTAGGAGGAAGTGATGCTGATATTTGGATATGATCTTATCCCAAGCAGACCTTGGTGTAAGGTAAGCACTCAACAAGAGATAGCGAGCACTCCTTCAAATACTGTTATTTTATTGGACTTTAACTCTTTGGATATCGCAACTTATTGCAAAGAGCAAAATGTTGATTTTGCACTTGAAGTAAAAAGCATCAAAGAGGCACTTATAGCAAGTGCGCTTGGCGCCTCTTATCTGCTTTGTGCTCAAGATGTCGCAAAAGAGATACAAGCAATCGCCAATGAGTATCTCTGGAGTGCAAAAGTAATCACTACGATAGAAGATGAGAGCGAACTCGAAGTTATAGCAAAAATAGGCATCGATGGAGTGATTTTTGCTCAAAGTATTCATTAGGTTTACTTCTTTTTTTCTTTTAGTACTTTTATTGAGTGCGTGTGGCAATCAACCTGCTATCAGTTCTGATTCTTTAGCGATTCAACTTCAAACCCTTGACAAAAAACTCGATACCAAACAGGCACAATTGATTTCCAAAAATGTTTTAACTGCATCAAAAGAGATAAAAGAGGAGTTTGACCCCTTACCGCTTCCTTGGTTCAATAACTTCTTAGTCAATATTGGGCTCAAAGAGAAAGGACTTTGTTGGGAGTATAGGGATGCACTTCTTTTGAAGCTAAAGCCAAAGGTTGCACCACTCACACTTTTGCCGGTAGTTGCCAATACGGATAAACTTAATGAGCATAACGCAGTGATAATTGCATCAAAAGACACAAGATTTCAAGACACACTTTTGGTTGATCTATGGAGAAAAAGCGGTGAGCTTTATATCATAAAAGTTAGCGATGATAGAAAGTATAAGTGGTCGATAAGTTTTAGTAGTGCTAGATGCGTTTATAGGAATTAGAGAGGAGTAGTGAATTTTGAATTGTCAGTAAAGCTCGTCATGCTGAACTTGTTTCAGCATCTAGATTCATGACCTTATGGTTAGCTTATTGCATCATGATTATATTCATTACTCTTAGATAGTTTATAAAGCTCCTTATTCAAGGATGACAAATGATTTTCTTGGACAAAGAATATGAGTTTAAAATGGCAGGTATATCTTCTGATTAAGTTCCTGTATAAAAACCTCTTTCATAATCTTCTGTTTTTTCTATGATATTTAGAGTGCTTCTTTTTGGTGTGCCGCTAATGGAGCCTGCAGGAGTGAGCTTATCAAGGATTTCACCTATCCTCTCTTGCCAGTTAATTTCAAGATGACCTTCGATATGGGAGCTGACTTGAAGCAACTTTTTTTCACCTGCTGTGATAGTATCGATATAACGAAAATGCTTGACTTGTATATCATTTGCGATGATGCCAAGGTCGTTGCGCATCAGATCAACAATCATCGTATGTTCAGCAAGCTCTTTTTTATCTTCGAGTATCTTTTTTTGTGCATCTTCTAAGGAGGCATCGATTGTGCCTTTCATCGGATAGGTCGAGATAGTCTCGTCTTCTATCTCGATAAATTTTTCAGGCGAGTAGCAGATAAATTGATCTTTAAAGTAGAGCTTGTATTTTGCTTTCGCGCCCGCAAATATCTCATAGAGGTTGAGGTCGGTTTCAATTGGGGTTTGAAAAGTGAGATTGAGCAAGTAGGTGTTGCCTGATCGTATCTCTTCTAAGATAGCCTCAAAGCTTTTTTTGTAGCGTAAATATGGTATAGGGCATGTTTTAAAGTCATACTTTTTTGTAAGCGGCTTGGGATCAAAGTTGCGCATTGTGTTCACTTTGTAAAATATATCATCATCAAGCTCATCTAGCGGCGAGATGAATATCTGCTTTTTATCAAAAGAGAGGATAAATAAAAAAGGTATTCGCTCAGCGCCCAATCGGTTGAGCTCTATGATACCCTCTTTGTGATTATAGAGCATTATGAGTCTATGAGAAGCTTTTTAAGTACAGCCATCCTGACGTAAACACCGTTATTGACTTGCGTGAGCACTTTGCATCTACTATCACTTAGCACTTCATCGGAGATATCGATGTTTCTCATCACGGGTCCCGGGTGCATCACTATGATATCTCTATTGCCCAATATCTCCTCGGTGATGCAGTAGTGGGACGCATAGGTGCTATAGTCATCAAAGATAGGTTTTTTGTGTCGTTCTAGCTGTGCTCTTAGTGATATGATTGCATCGATATTGTCGATAATATCAGCGATATTTTCATATTTTTCACATGAAGCTTCTTGCGGCATAAAAGGTTTAGGAGCTACTAGTTTAAGTTCAACTCCAAATCGAGGCAGCAGCAAAAGAAGTGAGCTTGCCACGCGGGAGTTAGCTATATCGCCTATAATAGCTACTTTTTTACCTTTGAGTTCTCCAAAATGCTCTTTAAGCGTAAAGAGATAAATCAAAATTACTCATTAAAACAATAAATCTACAGTCACTAAACCTCTTTTTACAATAAGGTATACAATTTACCTTCGAACAAGTCATGATACCGACAGAGCTTCACTGCTTTCATCTAAGGAGTGCTACGGGATTAACCCGCTCTTTTTTGAATCTCTTTGCATCATCTAAGATTGAGAGTATCTCTTTGAGCTCAAAATCATCTGTTTCTATGAGATGTTGCATTTTGCATCCTTTTTTGTTTATAAGATTATAACAGATATGGAGTTAATAATAAATGTATTTAGTGTGTACTCTTGTGAGATGCTACTATTTTGTTCGCATAGCTTGCAAGCCCTTCTTGCAGGCTCCACCAGCGAGGAAAGAGTGCATCATAGTAGGGTTTTGTAATCGTATCAAAATACTCTTTGTCTTTGTAGAGATTGACACACCAATCGTACTCTATCTCTCTTCTTTTGAGTGCTTCCATTGCAAGGAGAGTATCGTTGATGCATCCAAGCTTCGAGGGGGTAACAAGGAGCGTTTTAGCTCCTAGAATTTTGATAAGATCTATCATCTTATACTCTTCATTGATTGGCGTCATCAGTCCACCTGCGCTCTCTATGATAAGAATGTCACAGAGTTCATGTAGCTGCGCTTTTTTTGTCAATATCAGCTCAATGTTGATTTCTTTGTTGACATCAGCCACAAAAGGCGCTGCAGGGAGCTTAAATGTATAAGCAGTGATATCTTTTGGAGACAGATTTGTAAATGCTTCATTGTATAGTTTGACACTGTTTAAAAGTGCTGTGGCATCTAAAGGTTCGTCATTTTCTACCCCTGTTTCGATGGGTTTAAATGCACCGATGCGAAGCCCATTTTTGGAGAGCGCTTCTATGAGTTTTTGCGAGACATAGCTTTTGCCTACATCAGTATTGGTAGCGACGATAAAGAGCGATTGCATTTTTGGTTAATTGTCTTCGATAAACTCGATAATATCCTCAGCCAATTCCCCGGAAACACCTTCTTTGCTACGCTCATCTTTTTTGTAGTGCCTTATGATCGCAACAGTTTTATTTTTATCTTTGATGATAGCCTCTATGCCAAGTTCTGCTTGAGCGAGATAGTGACCTACATAAGGGGTAGATGTTGCATCTTTGAAATGATAAATACACACATCTATTGTTAGTGGACTGCTACTATGAGCATCCATGTCTTCTATCTCTTCTTGAAGTGCGATCTTCAATATATTTTTGTCTGATCCACTTACTCCTCTTGCCTGACTTGTGACTGAGGAAAGTACAATTTTATGTTTTGAGAGATTAGCGCCTTTTTCTATCCAAACCCAATCAACATCATCACCCTCAACCAAACGGCTATAATCGTTTATAAAACATTTTTTAAACTCAGGTTCTTTATAATCATCACTATCAACAAATCTATCTTCTGCATTTGCAAATGATGTAAATATCACAAGAGTTGTCAAAAGAGCCACAAAAGAGTATTTTCTCATCAAGTCCTCCTAAAATAATATGTCAAAATAGTATACACGAAAAATAATAAATCTAACCCATTTAAAATAATTTGATTATGGGAGCTATTTTTTGGCAATTTTAGTACAAATATTGCAACAAATGTATAGAGGTTAGCACCATTTAAGAGTGTCGGTGCGAAGCCTCTCTTTAGAGAGCGCTTCTATGAGCTTCGCGAGGTGTAGCTTTTACTTATATCGGCATATAGAGAGTTTAATTTTCTTCAATAAATTCAATAATATCTTCAGCCACTTCTTCAGAGACATCCTCTTTGGCATTGCCTTCTCTTGCATAATGTCTTAGCATCGCAACAGTGCGACCCCCATCTTTAAGTATGATTTCTACTCCAAGTCCGGCTTGCGCTAAGTGCCCTCCTGCAAAAGGGATAAATCTTTTTCCAAAGTTTGCATCATCTACATCAAATATACAAGCACTCATTTTGAGTGTACTGCCACCATGGGTATCCATATCTTGAATCTCATCTTTGAGTGCGATTTCTAAAGCTTTTTTATCTGATCTTTTTGCCTCTTTAGTTTTGCCAATAACCGATGTAAGAGCAACTTTATGTTGTGATAGTTTAACACTGTTTGCCACCCAAACCCAATCAACATCATCACCCTCAACTAAGCGGCTATAATCGTTTATAAAACATTTTTTAAACTCAGGTTCTTTATAATCATCACTATCAACAAATCTATCTTCTGCATTTGCAAATGACATCAATGCTATAAGCATAGTCCAAAGGAACCATTTAGAATATTTTTGCATCAATTTCTCCCGTATGAATAGTAGTTAAAAAGTAGTATACTCAAAATTAATAAAATATATTATTTTTTAAACAACAAATTGATTATATAGCTTGCTTTTTTCAGACAATTTTAGTATAAATATTATAACAAAATAAAAGTCGTCAGGAGCTATTTTGCCACAGTTCAACACATCGACCCAGACAGATACACTACTTGATACGCCTAGAATGTATAAAGTGATACTCCATAATGATCACTATACTTCTATGGATTTTGTTATCAAAGTTCTTATCGAGATATTTCACAAAAATAATTTGGAGGCGCAAAGAATTATGATCAATATCCATGAAAAAGGCAAAGGGTTATGTGGTATATACACCTATGAGATAGCTGCTACAAAAGTCGAGCAGGTAACAAAGCTAGCAAGAGCCCATGAATTTCCATTGCTGGCTACTTTGGAAGAGGAGTAAGCATGATCTATACAACAGAATCCCTCAGAGATGTTCTTGGATACTCTCATAGCTATGCAAAATCAAATCATCATGAGTATTTGACCGTCGAGCATGTGATGCTCTTTATTGCTAACAGCAAAGAGGGCCAAGAGATACTTAGAGCTTTAGATGTTGATGTGGCAAATTATGTAGAGAGGTTGGGAGAGTATATAGAGAAATATACTCCAAAAATCCAAAGAGAAAGCGACCCGCTTCAAAGCATCTCTTTGGAGCGCTCTATGAAAGATATGATGCAGCACCTTGATAGCTCCGGAAGAAATACAGCCGGCATAGGTGATATGCTCGCTGCCATTTTTTTACAAGAGGAGTCTTTTGGCGTCTCTTTGCTTCAAGAAGAGGGGATACAAAGAGTGGATATCCTAGAGGTTGTTTCACACTATGGCTATGACGAAGAGGGTGAAGATATCGGCATGCAAGAGAAAAGTGAAGCAGAAGAGGAGTCAATGCTGAGTTCATACACTATCAACCTTACAAAGCTTGCACAAGAGGGAAAGATAGATGATGTTATAGGCAGAATCAATGAGATAGATAGAGTTATGCAAACACTCTGTCGTCGCAAAAAGAACAATCCTCTTTTAGTCGGCGAAGCAGGGGTTGGAAAGACTGCTATAGCCGAAGGACTCGCTCTTAAAATCGTCAAAAAAGATGTACCTGATATCCTTAAAGATGCAAAGCTTTATGCGCTTGATATGGGTTCGCTTGTTGCAGGAACAAAATATAGGGGCGATTTTGAAAAGCGACTCAAAGGCATCCTCAAAGAGATTGTTTTGATCGATAATGCGATACTTTTTATAGATGAGATTCATATGCTTGTAGGTGCCGGAGCAACAAGTGGTGGGAGCATGGATGCTTCAAATCTTTTAAAACCGGCACTTGCAAAAGGGGAGCTTAAATGTATAGGTGCGACCACATATGCTGAGTTTAGAAACTTTTTCGATAAGGACAAGGCACTCTCAAGAAGATTTACAAAGATTGATGTGCTTGAGCCGAGCTTTGATGATACGCTCAAGATTCTTCAAGGTGCGAAAGAGAAGTATGAGACCTATCACCATATCAAGTTTAGTGACGCGGCTCTTAAGCGTGCCATAGAGTTATCGCAAAGATATATCCACGATAGATTTCTTCCTGATAAAGCGCTTGATCTCATCGATGAGGTTGGGGCAAGTTTTATGCTTAGAGGTAAAAAAGATGTCAAAGTCGGCACTAAAGAGATAGAGGCACTCGTGGCTAAAAATCTCTCCCTTCCTGCAACTTCTGTGGGTAAAGATGATATCTCAAAATTAAAATCTCTTCAAAAAGCGATACAATCCAAAATCATAGAGCAAGATGAAGCGGTAAGCTCTCTAGTTACAGCGATTAAACGCTCCTATGCAGGTATCGGCGGAGAGAACAAAACAATAGGAAATTTTCTCTTCATAGGACCCACCGGAGTTGGAAAAACAGCCCTTGCAAAAGAGCTTGCAAATGCGATGGATATTAACTTTACGCGTATTGACATGAGTGAGTATATGGAGAAACACTCTGTAAGTCGTCTCATCGGCGCACCTCCGGGATATGTTGGATTTGAGCAAGGGGGACTGCTTACCGAGATTGTTAAAAAGCACCCCCATAGTGTCTTATTGCTTGATGAGGTTGAAAAGGCACATCCTGATGTGATGAATATACTCCTTCAAATTATGGATGATGCAAAGCTTACCGACAACAATGGGATAGTGAGTGATTTTAGTCATGTGATCTTGATCATGACATCCAATTTGGGTACCAAAGAGGCAAACATAATGGGCTTCAATCGTGACATAGGCATCAAAGAAGAGAATGCACTCAAAGGATTTTTCTCTCCGGAGTTTCTAAACAGAATCAATGCAGTTGTCAAGTTTAGATCACTCACTCAAGATGCGTTAGAGCAGATCGTCTCTTTGGAGATAGAAAAACTCAATAGCATACTAAAAGAGAAGAAAATATCGGTTACTCTGAGTGCAAAAGCTAAAAAATACATCGCCGACAAGAGCTATGATGAACGATATGGTGCAAGACATATCGCAAGAGTGATTGACGAGAAGATCAAAGAGCAATTAAGTGATGAGATACTCTTTGGTAAACTGAAAAAGGGTGGCAAAGTCAAAGTTGATTTCAAAGGAGAAAATTTAACTTTTCAGGTAGGTGAGTAAACTTTGGGCTCTTTATATAAAGATGAATATATCATCCCGCCTCTGGGGGCAGACTACACCTTCCCGAACCCAAAAGAAGCATGCGATGAGGGTCTGCTTGCTTATGGCGGTGATTTACATCCACAAAGAATACTCAACGCATATGAAGCAGGCATATTCCCGTGGTTTAGTGAGGGCGATCCGCTACTATGGTGGTCTCCAAACCCACGATTTATCCTCTATCCTGATGAGCTTAAAGTCTCAAAGTCTTTACATAAAGTTCTTAAGAAACGAGTTTTTGAAGTGAAGTTTGACAATGATTTCGAGAGCGTGATACAAGCGTGTGCCAAGACTCCAAGAGCCGGGCAAGCAGGGACATGGATACTTCCCAAAATGCAAAAAGCATATAATGAGCTTTTTAAAATGGGATTTGCCCATAGTGTAGAGAGCTATCTTGATGGTGAGCTTGTTGGGGGGTTATACGGTGTGGCAATGGGAAAAGCTTTCTTTGGGGAATCGATGTTTTCTCACAAAAATGACGCCTCAAAAGTTTGTTTAAAAGCACTCAGTGATGTTTTAGGAGAGAGAGGATATGATTTTATAGATTGTCAGATAAAAACCGATCATTTAGTTCGGATGGGTGCTCGTGAGATTGACAGGAATCTTTTCCTCGATTCTTTGAAAAACGTGCTAAAAAAACCGAGCGATAGAGGCTTATGGCAACAATTTTTCTGGGAGTATAAAAATGATTGACAGAGATAGGTCATTCTCTTTATGGTTGGATTTTATAGAGAGAGATTTTTTGAAAAATGAATTTCCAAAACTGATTCAAGATGAGATTATCAACGGCGCTACAAGCAATCCTTCAATATTCGCAGATGCGATAAGAAAATCCCCCGCATATAAAAATCAATTAGAAAATCTTAAAGGTTTGAAACCAAAAGAGAAATATGAAGCCCTCGCTATCGAAGATATAAGATCGGCAGCACAGGCACTCAAAGAATCATATCAAGAGGGCAATGACGGCTATATAAGCTTGGAGGTTGACCCCTTTCTTTCAAATGATACAAAAGCGACCGTTAAAGAGGCAAAAAGACTCTTTAAAGCAATCGGCGAGCCTAATGTTATGATCAAAATTCCTGCGACAGAAGCCGGCTATAGTGCCATGAGACAACTTTTGGCTACGGGAATTTCCGTCAATGCAACACTTATTTTTTCCCCGGAGCAAGCTAAGAGATGCGTTAAAGCAATGAAAGAAGGTATGAGTATATTTGAAAATAGTGGTGGTCGAAGAGTGCAGGCTGTTATATCTGTGTTCGTGAGTAGATTTGATAGACTTTTAGACCAAAAATTAAAAGAACTTGGTTTGGATCTCTCTAAAACAGGCATCTATAATGCTGCTAAGATTTACAATATTATAGAAGAGAGCAATACGCCTATGGTAAGAACGCTTTTTGCAAGTACGGGAGTCAAAGAGGGGGTGGCTTTGCCTTCTGATTACTACATCTGTGAACTTTTTGCAGCGCATAGCGTCAACACAGCCCCGCTTGAGACTATAAAGGCCTATGCTTCGAGATCTCAAGATAGCTTTAAACTCCCTCTTGCGGATGAAGAGATAGAGAACTATTTTGTGACATTAGAAAAGAGCGGTATAGATATGAATGAAGTTTATGGTAAACTTTTAGAAGATGGACTAAAGGCATTTGAGGACTCTTTCCGGGAGATATTGAATGCGCTAAAAGATTAGTCTTTCTTTGAATATGTAAAGGGGTTATTTATGAAGAAAAAGTTGGATCAGTATCTTAAATTTATGTTGCAAAAAAATGCAAGTGACCTTCATATCAAAGCACTTTCAGGCATTAGGGTTCGTATTGATGGTGTTTTAACTAATTTTGGACAAGAGAAATTCTCTAAGACGCAGATGGAACGACTTGTTGAAGAGATTACAGACGTATCTCAGCTTGGAGCGCTTCAAAGAGACAAATCAATTGACTTCTCTTATAAAATTGAAGATAATGAGAGTCGGTTTCGTGTTAATATATTTCATCAAATTGATGGATTGAGTGCAGTATTTAGAGCAATTCCGGAAGAAATTCCTCAAATCGTGCATTTGAATCTTCCAAAATCTATAGAGACTTTCGCAGATGTTCCAAGAGGACTTATACTAGTAACCGGAGTTACGGGTAGTGGTAAATCAACAACACTTGCTTCTCTCGTGGATCTCATTAACCAGAAGCAAAAAAGACACATTATTACTATAGAAGATCCGATAGAGTTTGTCCACAAAGATAAAAACTCTTTTATCAATCAAAGAGCGATTGGCATAGACGCTAACTCTTTTAAAGATGCACTAAGATCAGCCCTGAGAGAAGACCCTGATGTTATCCTTGTCGGTGAGATGCGGGACCTTGAGACTATAGAGATAGCGATCAATGCGGCAAATACAGGGCATTTGGTCTTTTCAACACTCCACACACTTAGTGCTAAAGATACAATCGATAGAATCATAGGGATGTTCCCAAATGATGAGCAAAACAGAGTAAGGCTTTCTCTCGCAGCTGTTTTAGAGGGAGTTATCTCGCAAAGACTTTTACCAACTATGGAGGGCAGTATTAGAATACCTGCCGTTGAGGTGATGAAAAAGAGCGCTAGGATAGCCGATCTTATAGCCACTGCAAGAGATAGTGAGATACTTGATGCTATCGAAGAAGGGCGTAAGATATACGGTATGCAAAGTTTCGACCAGTCAATACTTGATCTTTTTTTAAAAGGTAAAATAACTGAGGATATAGCACTTGAATATGCTACAAGTAGATCGGATATGAAGCTTAGTATATCAAAAATTAGTGATAAAGCAGCATCTGCCGGAAGTGATATCGTCGACTTCAAAGATGACGAAGAAGAGCAAGGGGCATAGTCCCCTCATTCTCGATATTTGATAAATACAACAAAAAAGGGAAGTAATGTTTGCGCGTTTTAGAAGAAATCGTATGCATGCAGCACTCAGAGATATGCTGTGTGAAACACATCTAAGGGTTGATGATTTCATCTATCCACTCTTTGTGCGAAGCGGAGAGAAGATAAAAAAAGAAGTTGCATCACTGCCCGGTGTCTTCCAGATGAGTATCGATGAGGTGCTTAAAGAGTGCAAAGAACTCCAAGCATTAGGAGTACGCTCAATCATCCTTTTTGGGATACCTGATGTAAAAGATAGTGTGGGGAGTGAAGCTATGTGTGAGCATGGTATTGTTCCTCAAGCAATAAGGGCAATCAAAGAGAAGTACCCTGATATCTTTATCGTTAGTGATCTCTGTTTTTGTGAATATACAGATCATGGACACTGTGGAGTCATCGATCCAAAAACACAAAGTGTAGAGAATGATATCACATTAGAAAATCTTGCTATACAAGCAGTTATTCATGCAAAAGCAGGCGTTGATATGATTGCTCCAAGCGGTATGATGGATGGTATGATAAGTGCTATTAGAAGTGGGCTTGATGGTGAGGGTTTTATAAATCTTCCTATCATGAGCTATAGTACAAAATTTGCTTCATCTTATTATGGACCATTTCGTGATGTGGCAGAATCAGCTCCAAGTTTTGGTGATCGCCGTACTTATCAGATGAATCCCGCAAATCGTAAAGAAGCGATAAGAGAGAGCGTAGAAGATGAGATGCAAGGGGCTGATATCTTAATGGTGAAACCTACATTGGCATATCTTGATATCGTAAGAGATATCAAAGAGACCACGCTGTTACCTTTGGCTGTTTATAATGTGAGTGGTGAGTATGCGATGCTTAAAGCCGCTGCAAAAGCAGGTGTGATAGACTACGAAGGCGTTATGATGGAAACACTTCTTGGGATGAAGCGCGCAGGTGCTGATATCATCATCACTTACCATGCAAAAGAGGCAGCTAAAATCCTCAATGGATAGATACGATATCATCATTATCGGATCGGGTCCGGCCGGTGCCACTTTGGCCCGTTTGTTAGATGATAGATATCGTATTTTATTGGTAGATAGAAGACCACTCCATAAATCGGCACAAAAAGTCATAAAAAATTGTGGAGGACTCATCGCTCCTGATGCACAAAAAGCATTGGCTAGTTTTGGGCTGAGTCTTCCCGTAGATATCTTAGTAACCCCGCAAACATTTGCTGTAGAGACGCTAGACTTTGATAATGATATGATCAAAAGTTATCAAAGACATTATATGAATGTTGACAGAGAGCTTTTTGATAGATGGCTTTTATCCTTGTGTGATACAAAAAACATAAAAAAATCATTTTCTTCACACTTTGTTGGTGCTAAAAAAAGTGGGGAGGGCTATGTGGTGACGCTAAGAAAAGAGAAGCAGCAACAAAATGTGTTTGCGCCTATCATTGTCGGTGCAGATGGTGCCAACTCAAAGATCAAAAAAGATCTTGTGGGCGCAAGAAAAGAGAGTGAACCCCTTCGTTATGTTTCCATACAAGAGTGGTTTAAGAACGAGACCAATCTCAATAGATATATTGCTATTTTTGATAGTGAAATTAGTGATTTTTACTCATGGATTATACCTAAAGAGCAATACATCATCTTTGGCAGTGCGATAAAAGAGGGCGATGATGTCACGAGGCTTCATGAGCTTCAAAAAAAGAAATTAGCAAGGTATGGTTATAATCTTAATAAACCCATAAAAAAATCGGGTTCTTATATATTGCGTCCAAAATCTTCCAAAGATATCTCTTTGGGCACTGATGATGTTGCATTGATTGGAGAGGCGGCAGGGTTTATCAGTCCAACTTCTGCTGAAGGGATAAGCTACGCTATGATCTCAGGAGCTAAATTGGCTCACGCACTCAATGAGGATAGAGAGCATTTTGCGGCGATATATAAAGAGAATACGGCATCGTTGCGTTTTAATATCACGAAAAAAATATTGAAATACCCCTTTATGTATAACAAAATAGTTAGAAAAATAATATTTCAAACAGGTATCGGCGCATTGGATACCAATCAAAGATAATCTTCTGTTTTTACTAATCTTATAAAGCTATAATTATAATAGTTTTAGTACATTCTATGTAAATAAGGAGAAAGAATGAGACAAATGAAGAGATTGGCCGTGTTGCTTTTGCTTATGGGCTTTGCAACACTCCTAAGTGCTGATACAAAAAAACGTTATGATGTAGAATCAGGCATTGTCAAATATAAAATAACCGGTGGTGGCAATGTAATGGGTGTTTCCATGGAAGTGAGTGGAAATGCTACAAGTGCTTTTAGAAACTGGGGTAGTGAAGAGTTGTATGAGGAGCAGACTTCATCTGTGACAATGGGACAAAAAACGCAAGAGCATCAGATGAGTAAACTTGTTGACGGCAAAGCGTATATCGTTGATTTTGCAAATAAAATAATCTTAGATTATTCCGGTCAAGTACTTACAAATTCAGAGTATAGTGACATGATGCAACAGGGCAAAGATATGCTTATCGCTATGGGTGGTAAAAAGGTAGGAGAAGAGGAGCTTATGGGGTATGATTGTGAGATATGGGAGCTAGCTCCCGCAAAAATATGGATACATAAAGGTGTGATGCTAAAAAGTGAAGCTTCTATGATGGGGATAAAATATACTACCGCAGCCGTTGAAGTTGATCTAGACGCCTCTGTTTCTGATGATCAGCTCCAAATGCCGGATTTTCCTATAAAAGAGGCTACAGCAAGTTCTACTATGGGAGCAGACGGTGCGCCTCAGATGAGTCCTGAAGAGATGCAACAACTCCAAGAGGCAATGAAAAACTTTTCAAACCCAAAAGAATAGCTTTGCCTTACGGGCATTGGCTATTCATAAGCTCACCCTAAAATCTTCAACCCTTTTATGATACAATATCTTCTTTTAGTTCAATGAGGATAGGAAAATGAGACACTTCTTAACGCTGGCGGATTTTACAAAGCAAGAGCTTTTAGAGATGATATCGCTTGCACAAAAGATAAAAAAACAGACACTAGAGCGAAAATATGTACCTTATATGCAGCATAAAACTCTAGGAATGATATTTGAAAAGAGCTCTACAAGAACGAGAGTAAGCTTCGAGACAGGCATTTATCAACTTGGCGGCATCGGACTCTTTCTTTCAAAAAATGATATTCAGCTCGGTCGTGGTGAGCCGATGAAAGATACCGCAAGGGTAATCTCAAGAATGGTTGATATGGTTATGATACGCACTTTTGAGCAGTCAAAGATTGAAGAGTTTGCAGCATTTTCAAAAGTGCCCGTGATTAATGGGCTTACCGATGCATACCATCCCGTGCAACTTCTTACCGACTATCTTACGATGATAGAGTTTGGCAAAGGGGTTGATCCAGTCGTTGCGTATGTTGGTGATGGAAACAATATGGCGGCATCTTGGCTAATGCTCGCTTCTATCATGGGGTTTGAACTTAGAGTTGCTACACCAAAAGGGTATGAATGTGATGCTAAGGTAGTTCAAAAAGCACTCGAGTTTGCCAAAGAGAGCGGAGCAAAAATCATCATCTCCAATGATCCTAGTGCGGCGATTAAAGGTGCTGATGTGGTGACGACTGATACTTGGATATCTATGGGGAAAGAGGATGAAAAAAGCAAAAGAGTTGCAGATTTTAAGGGATATATGGTAGATTCGGATATGATGCAACTAGCAAAAAGTGATGCGATATTTTTACACTGCCTGCCTGCCTATAGAGGGTATGAAGTGAGTGATGAAGTGCTAGAGACACATGCCGATGCCGTATTTAGTGAGGCTGAGAATCGCTTGCATATGCAAAAAGGGATCATGGTCTGGCTAGATGCTCGCAGATAGCAAAAGCATTTAGATGCAACGGCGTCTAAATAGTTCCAATAATGACAGCTAAAATAATAAAACGAAACAAAGAAGAGCAATGAGCAATATAGATTTTGAAAAATTCGGCAAATATTCTAAACCGGGTCCGAGATATACAAGTTATCCGACCGCACTTGAGTTTAGTGATGCATTTAATTATGAGAAGTATATAGAGCTTTTGAGCAAGCCTAGTGATCAAAAACTTTCAATCTATATTCACCTCCCATTTTGTAGGAGTGCTTGTTATTTTTGTGGATGCAATGTCGTTTTTACCTCCAAAGAGGAAAAACTTGAGCGGTATGTGGCATATCTCAAAAAAGAGATTGACATCTTGGCAAAACATCTTGATACAAAAAGAGAGATTATCCAATTTCATTTTGGCGGTGGGACACCTACTTACTATAGTGCAAAGAATTTGGATGAAATTGTCAGTTATCTGAAGAGTGTTTTTCCAAATTGGAGTAAAGATGCTGAGATAAGTTGCGAGATTGATCCAAGATTTTTCAATGAAGAGCAGATGCAAGTTTTTCAAAAACACGGTTTCAATAGAATCAGCTTTGGTGTACAAGATTTTGATCCAAAAGTCCAAGAGGAGATCCATAGAGTACAACCTTATGAGACAACACTTAATGCTGTAAAACTTGCGAGAGAGTATAATATCGGCTCTATCAATATCGATCTTATCTATGGATTACCGTTTCAGAGCTTAGAGAGTTTTCAAAAGACGCTTGATCTTGTTTTGAGTCTTGACCCGGATAGACTTGCAGTTTTTAACTATGCGCATGTGCCATGGCTCAAAAAGACGATGCGAAAGTTTGATGAGACGACCTTACCCCACCCGAGTGTGAAGCTTGAGATATTTAAATATACGATTGATTTTTTTGAGAGCAATGGTTTCAATATGGTCGGGATGGATCATTTCGCAAAACCACAAGATGAACTTTTTACAGCCATAGCAAAGGGCGAACTGCATAGAAACTTTCAAGGCTATACAACCAAAGGCGGTGCAATGCTTGTTGGTATAGGATTAACGAGTATAGGTGAGGGTGAGAGACATTATGCGCAAAACACAAAAGATATGAAAACCTATGAAGCAGCCATTGATAGTGGTAAGCTCCCTTTTGAGCGTGGGCTTGAGCTGAGCATAGATGATCTTATCAGGAAAGCTGTTATCATGGAGCTTATGGCAAATTTCTCTATCGACATTAAGCGTGTAGAAGATAAGTTTGAGATAGATTTTAGCGACTATTTTGATGATGCGATGCGTGAGCTTGTAGCATTTAGTGATGCTGATTTGATAGAGATAACGCAAGAGAAGATACAAGCAAATAAAACGGGAGCAATGCTCATTCGCAACATCGCCATGCCTTTTGATGCCTATATGAACAAGTATAAAGCGAACAAAAAAAGCTTTTCTAAAACGGTTTGATATGAGCAAAGAAATCTTTGATTTTACTTCTGTGAGCGATGAGTGTATCAAGTGTGGGAAGTGTATTCCCGTTTGTACCATCCACCAGATAAACCCCGATGAGGTTACGAGCCCAAGAGGATTTATAGACCTTTTAGGCGCTTACAAAAGAGGAGATTTGGAGCTTGATAGCAATGCAAAAAATATCTTTGAGAGTTGCTTTTTATGTACAAACTGTGTCGATGTTTGTCCAAATACACTCCCTACCGATACGGTCATAGAAGAGGTAAGAGCCGATATAGCCAAGCGTTACGGCATCAGTTGGTTCAAGCGGGCATTTTTTTGGCTTTTGAAGTATCGATTTGTAATGGATATTGCTATGAAGCTTGGCTATATGGTGCGAACGTGTGCGCTCAGCGAGGATGCGCAGGGACGAGGGTTGAAGGCTAGATTTTCACTCCCTATGATCAAAAAAGGAAGGCTATTGCCCTCTATGGCAAGTAAAAGTTTTTTAAACACCTATCCTGAGCATATCACTTCAAGCAAACCAAAACAGAAGGTGGCTATCTTTATCGGCTGTTTGGCAAACTATAACTATACAACCATTGGTGATAGTCTCGTGGAGATACTCCAAGCGCTTGAAGTTGAGATATTTATCCCAAAAGATCAACTTTGTTGCGGTGCTCCGGCGTATTTTACCGGTGATGTAAATTCTGTGGAGTATCTCATTGAGAAAAATGTAGCCTATTTTGAGACATTTATGGATGAGTATGATGCGATGATTATCCCGGAGGCAACTTGTAGTGCTATGATTAAGCATGACTGGATAACTTTTTGTAAAAATCACTCAAAAAGTGAGCTTATTCCTCGTATCGAGAAGCTTTTACCCAAGATTCATATGGCAACGGATTGGCTCTATAAAAATAGCGAGCTGAAATCACTTTTGGCAAAAAAAGGGAAAAAATTTGATAGCATAGTCACCTATCATGATCCTTGTCATGCAAGAAAAGTACAAGGTATCTACAAAGAGCCACGAGAACTTTTGAGCCAAAATTATAATATGGTGGAGATGAGTGATCCAAATCGCTGTTGTGGGTTTGGCGGTGTGACGATGCAGAGTGAAAAATTTAAATTTGCCGAGCTTGCCGGAAAACCAAAAGCAGCCATGATAAGAGATACGGGTGCAACATATGTAAGCGCCGAGTGTTCTGCGTGTAGAGTACAACTGAGTGAAGCGATGCATAGTGCGGGCGTTGAGACGATATTTAAAAATCCACTCGAGCTTATAGCTGAGGCTTTAAAGGGTTAGTCGATAGAGATTGCTACGATATTTTCCTTATCGCTGAGTTGTTGGTGAATCTCTAACATCTTCCAAAGAGAAGGTGAATACTCATGAAATCTTTTATCTTCTATCTTCATGGTAGGCTCTTTTGTCGTCCGCTCAACAATCATAGCGATACCTGATTCTTTTTTCTTGATATCGCAACGATTGAGCGCATCAATACACTCAAAGTCGATCGCATCAACTACAATAAGGAGCATTTTTTTGTATTTTAGGGATTTGATTGCTCCTACTTTTAATACGGATTCTGCCGTCTTGTAGAGATCAGAGACCGTGGTGATGTAGCCTCTGTTTTCTGCTACGATTGAGAGGTAAGATGCGGGTGTATTGTGAACAGAATTTTGAAAATGTGTCGGGCTTAATGTCATCTTTTGATCGATAGATTTTAAGATCTCAAAAGTCTCTATAACTTCTCCGTATGCATTGCCAATTACTATAGGCAAATCAAATGCATTAAGCTTATGAGCAAGATAGATTGTGATGCGGGCATTTCTTGTGAGTCTTCTGCGAATCATCATATTGGAGATGATCTCTTTTTCATTTAATGTTGTTATTTTCTCATCATCGGCTATAAATTCACTTGCTAGAATCTTAAGATTAATCTTCATCTACGCCCCCGATCACGATAGAGACATTCCCGCCGCCAAAGCCAAAAGCATTTGAGAGTATATATCGCACATCACTTTTTATAGAGTCAAGTATTAAATTGATATCACTATCAAGCTTATTGTCTATGTTGGCCGATGGGGGGATAATCTTATGTTTGATACACATTGCGCTGATAGCTACCTCTAAAGCTCCACAAGCGCCAAGTGTATGACCGGTGATGGCCTTAGTTGACGAGACGGGAGTTTGATTGCCAAATATGGCTGAAATTGCTAGACTTTCAGTCTCATCATTTGCAACAGTGCCTGTACCGTGCGCATTGATATAGTCGATATCGCTTGGCTGTAGGCCAGCATTGTGGAGTGCCTCTCTCATCGCAGCAATCGCACCTGCTCCCTCGGGATGAGGGTGTGTGATATTGTAAGCATCCGAGCTTGATCCACACCCCAGTATCTCAGCGCATCCTTTTGATTGAAAGCAAGAGAGTGCAAGGACAGCAATCCCCTCTGCTACATTGATGCCATCTCTTGCTCTATCAAAAGGTTTTGTTGGAGCCTCTGAAGCGATACCTAGACTATGAAAACCATTTACGGCTGAACGGCTCAATTCATCTGCACCCACGATGATGACATTTTTTACCAAATCGTTAGTGATCATATCATAAGCTAGATCGATTGCTACAGAGCTGCTTGTGCATGCAGTTGAAAAAGAAGTTGCTGATTTAAAACCAAATGCATCTACGAGTTCATCAGCGATTGATCGGATTGATAGGCGTTCGGCTGTGATATTTTCACAATTATGATCTCTAAAATAAGCATCTTCTGCGCAACACATGCCTCCAACAGATGAGCCAACCAATAGGGTTGTCTCCTTGGCGTTAAAAGAGGGGAGATTTTTAATTGTATTGGCTACATTTTGTTTGATGAGTTCAAAAAAATCAGCGCTTTCTTGAATTTTCCCAAGCGGAATAGTAAGACCATCTATATAGCTATCTTGGTAACTTACACCGCTTTTTTTCTCTAAGATTGCATCAAATATCTCTTCTATATCCATTCCGGCACAACATGTGGCGCTGTAACCATTGATATAGACTCTCATAATTTGATACTTCTGAGAAATTTATAAGTAAGATACTCTTTTTCTATCGCCTCATCGAGTTTTGAGATAACATCATCTAAAGAGTGCTCTTTGTTTCTGCAAACTTTTGAAGTAGCAAAAGCGAACATTCTCCATGCATCTCCCGCGTCAGTCATCATTTTTGATGCAACTTGTAGTTGATTAGAATCAAATATCTTGGCAGCTTCAGATAAAAAGGCGGCATACATTAAACGAAATCCACCTCCGCCCGTGCCTATCTCTTCTTGCATTCTGATGATATGACCCAAATATAAAGAGCGGTATCTTTTATCGCTATTATTTTCAAGCTTTAAAATCGCTCTTCTCATACTCTTCATACCGTTAATACCGATCCAAGGCATAAAATTATAGAGCATCATTCCACTCGTTTTTTTAATCGCTTTTTTTATAATCTCTTTTAGGTCAATATCTTCAGAGACACCCTCGATAGTATAACATGCACCTTTGGGAGCAAATACACCTTTGGCAAACCTTGCTTTATCAAGCTCATCGATTCCAACCTCTTTTGGTGTATCAAATACCGGATCACTTATGAGAAACTTATCATCTTTGATGCCATAGGCTAGAAGGTTATGCGCATTAAAATGAAATCGCATATCTGTAGGGAAATAGGGTAGCCAATAGACGGATGTTTGTAGCCCAACTAATTTCCCGTCTTCTAACATGGCTATTAGGTCCTCTTTTGCACTTTTTGCATCTTTGTACTTTTTGATATTTAAAGTGAGTCCTAGTCTTTTTGTGATGGTTTTGATGATATGTTTAGGGGGCATTCTATAGGCAATGAGTGGCATACCGTCAAGCTTAACCATTGGAAGATAAGCAAAAGTCATTCCCCCTCCAATACCAAACGACATAGCCTCACTTATCTTAAGACCTTGGTGTGTTATCAAAGAAGAGACAACCCCTGATTCGCAATGCGCTGCATGCATATGTGTAAAATTTGTCATTCTTCCAACTTCGTTGGCTTGAGTAGTTCAGATTGTGTGATGTCAAATACATCGGCATAGACAGCCAGTCTTGAAGGCTTCAATTTTAAAAAACGATTATAGTTAAAATCTCTTTTTATGCAGATTCTCCAAAAACCGGTACATTCACTAAGTGTCTTTAAAGTCATCCTTCTTCTATACATCCATACTTCAAGCGACGACCTTTCTTGCTTCTCATATCGCTCATAGGCTTCATGCTCAAGTCGTTTAAACTCTTCAACCGCTTGCATAGTAGCAAGCTCTTCTATCTCCCATCCACTACTTTGTTCGATTTCGTAACTTCCGTCATCGCGAGTTACATAGAGTGCTTTTTTTGCCCCTTCAAATGTGCAGATATTATCCTGAGGCAAATCGCTTTTTTTCATTTTTATACTACCTCAAGAAGGATAAATGCCGTTGAGAATCTACCGCTTTCGGGAACATAGCAGAGTATCTTTTCACCCTTTTTTAATCTATCGGAGTTAAATATCTCATCAAGGATTATATAGATTGAAGCACTGCCTGTGTTGCCTTTGGAAGTTAAATTTGTAAACCATTTTTCTTGCGGGATGGCAAAACCTATCTTCTCTAGCCCATCGGCAACTTTATCTTTAAAATATTCAGAAGAGTAGTGGGGCAAAAACCAATCAATATCATCAGGCTTTAACCCTCTTTTTTGGGCAATTTCTTTTAATGGCTTACTGACGGTATATTCTATGATATTTTCATTGAGGAGCTTTACATCTTGCTCGATAGCAAATATATTTTTTTCTATCCACTCCAAAGGTTCAAAGTGCCTAAAGGGCTTGTAGTCCCCGCTTTCATCTCTACATGCTCCGGCTGTCATGCACGGAGGCATTTCACCGGCATACGATATGATATCAATCCACTCGATTTTTAAAGATGAAGCATCTTTGTTTGGCTGTGGTGCTAAAAGCATAGCCCCTGCACCATCAGAGAGCATCCATCTAAGAAAATCTTTCCCAAAAGCAAGCTCCGGTTTTGTAGCAACATCACCTTCATCAAGTGCTTTTTGCCCAAACATCTCTGCTCTTGTGTGGAGCGATACCGCTTCTGAGCCTGAACATACGGCATTCTCGTGCTGGTTTGAAGCGATTGACATATAAGCATATTTCATAGCAGTAACACCACTCAAGCAGATACCGGACGTTGCTATAGCTTCACATTTTTTTACTCCAAGCTCTCCTTGAGTCATGAGCGCATGGTTTGGCATGATGAAGTCAGGGAGCGTTGTTCCGCAGGCGATACACTCGATATCATCGAGTAAAAAATTATTATCCAACAATCCCCTAATTGCATTTGCAGTGATCTCATAATTTGTAAAAAGAGGCTTTCTAGTTTTTGGGTCCAAAACATAGTATCGCTGTTTTATACCGTTATTTCTAAGAACAATACTTTTTGCTCTCGATCTTACTCCGCCTATATATCCAAGCACATCTTCAATCTCATCATTATTGATGGCTTGATTTGGCAAAAAAGATGAGATTTTATTTATGTAAACATTCCTCATAACGCCCTTTTATCTTCCGGAAGGTAATTCTATTTTTGAGAGTATTTTATCCATTTTTCCTTTAAATAAGCGCCTAAAAATAGAGCTAAGAGCCATATTGAGGGGAATCACGGTCACGATAAGGGTAAAAAGAAATGCAACATATATAACAACAATAGGACGACGCATAAGTGCACCTCTTTTTCCAAAGAGGCGGATGAGTTTCCCCCATATCCTAAAACTTCTTTTTGCTATTTTTTCAGAAAAGACAAATCTGCCATCAGCTTTAACCGCACCTAGGTTTTTAAGCATCGGTGTATGATCTTTTTCATAGTTTGCTTCCAATTTTTCTACTATTCTTTGACCAAATCTTTTGCTCTGCTTGATATCCTCCTCATTAATACCGGCAGCTGAGAGCCCCCAAAATGCATCTCTTTTCCCCGTAAGCATCCACCTTGGTGTTGTAATAAAACTCTCTAGCGGCCCACTTTGATCGGTAAGCACGACATTGTCGATGAGGACTCCTCTGCATTTTTTGATAAGCCCTTTCATGACCTCTTGAGCTTCTATCCACATATTTCTACACCCAATAACGGTAATGACGGATTTATCTTTGAGTATCTTTTTAGCAGCATCAGATTGCATAAACGAGGTGATTGGCATAGAAGGTGATAAGAACCATGGTTGGTATCCTAAAATGACAAGATCGTAAGACTCCTCTATGGGTTTAAAAGGTTTGAGTTTTGGCACATCTAAGTAGACAGTTTCCGGGAAAGCATCAAAGAACTTAAAAAAGCTCCATGGAAATGTAAACGCCTCTTCGCTCTCTATTTTGAGAAAATCCAAATCAATCTCTCTGCTCTTTTTAAGGGGCAAGAGCATAGTCTCTAAGAGTTTTCCAAGTTGTCCTGTTTGAGAATAGTATATTACTAATACTTTCTTCTTCATCTATACTTCTCCTATTGTTAAGTAAATATATCTTAAAATAGACCCAATTAAAAAGGAATATTTCATGGTAAACTCGCGGCTTCC
Source organism: Sulfurovaceae bacterium (assembly GCA_037383745.1). Classification (GTDB taxonomy): domain Bacteria; phylum Campylobacterota; class Campylobacteria; order Campylobacterales; family Sulfurovaceae; genus BN30871. The sequence continues at coordinate 2,097 of JARROQ010000006.1, read as the reverse complement.
GCATGGTGAATTTCTTGTATTTATCGATTCATTGCTTGAAAGAGAAGAGAACATTGTACGATACAAAACTCGCTTTCCTTTTGTGCCGACACTCCCGATGCTTTGTGAGGCAGGTGCACAAGGTAGTAGTTTATTTTCATTTTCTCCGCACTGCAATGCAGCCGTTGTGCTCTCATATAGGGATGTGAAATTACTCAGAAAGCTTCGCACAACCACCCCGCAAATATATGTAAAAAAGACTAATTCATTTGGCGATTCATATCTTTTTGATTTTGAAGTATATGAAGGTGAAGATATGGTCTCACAAGGTGAGATTGCAATGTTTTGTACCACTATTTAACCTCTTTACCTAGAAGAGGTTTTCGTATCTTTTTGCCCAAAGATGTTTTTGGTATAGTGCCGCATAAAATGATTTTACACTCTATATGCACACCACCAAAAAAGTCATGGAGAGATCGCTTGATGCTTCGCCTATCGATATTTTCATTTTGTGAGATGAGATGTATTGTGAGTGTTTCTCCTCGTATATTTTTTGGATCATAAAGTGCCTCGACAAGTGCTTCATCGATATCATCCATAGCTTCTAAAAATCTTTCTATCTCAATGATTGAGAGCCTTTTCCCGCCAATTTTGACGAGCTCAACAACCCTTCCCGTAATTTCAAATTTATCATCTTTTAGTTCAACAACTTCCGTTGTTTTAAAAGGATGCTCTACTCTAATAAATTTCTCATCATAGATATAGTGAGGCCTCTGCCTCATAAGCTTCAAGTGGTCCGCTAGAGGAGATAAAGAGCGTATCTGTAAGCGTGTAATTACTATAGTTCATTTTGAGCATTGAGCGTATAAAAACAGGATTGGTTATACAAAGTGTCGGTTTGTTAGAGCAGATATCGAGTATCTCATTGGGTAAAAAATGCTCTTTTGTGATGATATGCATATCCATTGCCGTAGGAATGCTAAAGCCAAATAAAAATCCATAGATATGGAAAAAAGGCACTGTCACCAAACACTGTTCAAGATTTTTCTTGCTTAGCCATTTTTTATGGACGGCAACCTCGCTTTCTATGTTTTCTCTATTTTTAAAAACGCCGATAGGATTACCGGTCGTGCCGGAGGTAAAAAGGATTATCTCCGTATCTTGGGGCATATTTGGATCATTTGAGAGATTATGTTGATAAATATTATGTGCTTTTCTTGAACTAGAATGCATCGCGTGATCAAAAAGAATCGGAATCTCTCCTTTGTTTATAATATCAACAATCTCTTTTACTTGATCAAGTTTATCAGGGCTTGTGACCATTGCAAGTGAGCGTTTGCTTTGCGTATAATCTTTTTGGATATTGATATCTTTTGTAACGACTTTTTTATCATCGTAAATCAGCGTAATCTTATTCACTATTGCCCTTTTTTCTTTTTTGTAGAATTAAAAATGCTATCGAAATTATACCAATGAGTGTCACCTCTCCGATAGAACTCAATGCTGAGACATCGCTAAAAGAGAGTATCCCAAATCCTGCGAATGTTGTAATGCAAGAGAAGAAAACAGCTTTGATTGATTCTGATATATTCTGTTTAGAGAGGTATATCCCATAATCAACTCCATAAATAGCAATGAAGAAAATAGCAAAAATATGCATGATATTAAATGAGCCTTTAAGACTTAGAAAGAGCAATATAATAGCCAAAGGAAACAAGATAAAATTGATTGCATAAATTGATCTCTTCTTTGTAACCAGCACTATCAATAAAGCTATAAGCGCAATAGTTATAAATAAAATATTGCGCATAGATTCTAGGGATTTTAATGCACTCTCTTTTAGAATACTCGAGGCATCAACAATCTTGATATTTTCAATTGTACTTATTTTGGCATCATCTTTAGAGTCTATATAGCCCAGAGATATATAGCCGGTATTATCTTTGATGATCTCAATACCTAGTGATTTGAGTACTTCTTTATCGAGATTATAAGGTTGTAGATTGTCAATCTCTTTATAGGATTCGTCAAAGAGCCCTTTTCTAAAACCCGCTTGAGGTGCAGATCGTTCAAGATAGGTGCGTAAATGTTTAAAATCATAATTATCAAATGTTTTTT
>JARROQ010000005.1:0-52078 GCA_037383745.1 Sulfurovaceae bacterium | reverse complement strand
ATCATGCACTGTTCACTCTCTTTATCAACTCGATAAAGGTCAATGTGTTAGTGGACGCGTATTATAACAGTAAAGTTTTTAAAAGTCAATAGGATTTGGAAGTTTTTTGGGAAAAAGTTGGGAAAATTCCCTCTTTATATATATAGATAGAAAAATAATAATAAAATACTCCTTTTTGCTCTATAAAGAAAGTTTTTTTACTATAAAATATGCATCAATTTAAGCAAAAGGGTTATTCTGTGAACAGAATATTATTAATTTTACTCACTACATTTATCTTTGTTGGATGTAATGCCACACAAGAGATAGCACCACCAAACGAAGATGAAATTTCACAAAGGATAGAACAAAACAAAGTTGATGCCAAAGAGGCTCAAAAGAAGTACGAAAGTAACAAAAGGGAAAAACCTGCTTCTTTTTAATATGTAAAATATATTTTTTATCTCGTATTTATTTTTTCTAATTATACTTACAATGAAATATTGAAACTTAAAAGGGGTTATTATATGGCACTGAATGAAAGAGATTATGCAAATGCTCAAGAAGGAATGCTCACACAAGAACTCTCTTCTGTAGCTTTTATAAAAAAGACATATCAACTATTAGCCGCAAGTATGATCGCTGCTGCAGCCGGCGCATATGCAACTATGCAATTTGTAGAAACTATATCAATCCCGGCTGTCTATTACTCAATCTTCGGATTTGAACTTTTTATGCTCTTTGTCGGCCTTAGAGCAACGAGAAATCATCCCGGACTCAATCTGGCGGCACTTTTTATCTTTACTTTTGCAACCGGTGTGTCGCTAGTACCTCTACTCTCATATTTTATAAATAGTGGTAGCGGTGCAGTTATAGGTAACGCGTTTTTAGCAACATCGGTGCTTTTTGGCTCACTCAGTCTCTTTGCTATTAAGAGTAAAAAAGACTATTCGAGCTGGGGAAAACCACTCTTTATCACTTTGATTGTCGTCATCATTGCTTCGCTTATAAATATGTTTATACTCCATAGCCCAATAGCACATGTGATTATCACTGCGGTCATCTTGATTCTCTTTAGCTTTTTTACGATCTATGACACGCAAAATATAGCCAATGGCGCTTACGCCTCACCTGTAGATGCTGCCGTGTCACTTTATATTGACTTTTTTAATATGTTTACATCACTGTTGCAACTTCTTGGAATATTTGGAGATGATTGATAGCAAAGAGACAAACTTCATTAGACTTATCGATGCCAACCTAAATCGCCTCAAAGAGGGCATTAGGGTCATCGAAGATATCGCTAGATATCATGACAACAATCCCAAAATAGCAAAAACACTCAAAGCACTAAGACATAAAGCAAAGATAGAAGAGAGATATAGTGAACTTCTAAGCTCAAGAGATAGCCAAAATGATGTTTTGAGAGCAAGCACCACAGAGGAAATGAAAAGAGAAGATATACAAAGTGTGCTTATCGCAAACTATAAAAGAGCTCAAGAGTCAGCACGCGTACTTGAAGAGGTAACAAAAATTTGGGGTGCTCATCTATCTGAGAAATTTAAAGATATTCGATATCAGCTTTACACTCTAGAAAAAGAACACCTCTTAGATTAGACAGTTACAAAATGCCCTTTTATAAAACTTTAGAATAATAAATTGTTATGCTAAAAATAGAATGTCATCTTATCTTCAATTCTTTTTAGGTATAATCGCCACAATTATATCAAATATAGAGTTACTCATATTGCACAAAGAGGATACAACATGGCATCAACATTTTTTGTCACACAAATAATATTAGCACTTATCTTAACTGTTGTGGTTTTATTACAAAAAAGTTCAAGTATAGGACTTGGAGCTTACAGTGGAAGTAATGAAAGTTTATTTGGCGCTAAAGGACCTATGGGATTTCTCTCAGTATTAACCTTAGCCTTAGCAGGTCTTTTCATAGCAAATACACTTGCACTTGGTTATTTTTACACTAAAGAGAGTGGTGAATCAGTTGCAGATATGATTCCTCAGAATAATAAAATCATACCGGCTACGCAACCGACCGAAACAACTCCCGTAACTCCGGAAGTTCCAAAGACACCGGAGTCAAAGTAAAACCCTAAAAGTCAAAGAGTTTATCGATCTCTTCGGCTTTCAATTCTCCCGATACAAAATCGTTCTCAGCTTCTGAGATTGCACCGTTTACTTTCTCTTTTATGGGAGAACCACAGAGTCTCTCCTGTGCAATATAGCGCATCTCTTCAAAGTTCGGAGCAGCAGCTAAAATATCAGATTTGACCGGACTCTCCTGCCATATTCTAACCTGCTCGTTATCCGGCGTACCTTCGAGATCCAATACCAATTCGCCGATACTGTTTTCTCGATAATATTTTTGATTCGTCTGGGCTATTTTTTTAGCTGATGAGTAAACTCCTGTTTCTTCTTGGATCTCACCCACAAAATTTTTCACAATATATGCTCCGGAGAAACCAATAATTAAAAGAAATACAAGTCCTTTAAACATTTAGACCTCCCTTCTTTTGTGTCGTTGCAAGATTATACACAATATTGTTTAAAAACCATTTAAAAATAAATTATTAATATGATAATTTTTGATGATTATATTCAAATATAAAATTTGGTTGCCAAAAATGGAGTTGCAGAAAATTTATTTAATGGTAAAAATTATTAAATAATACCTATACAAAAGTGTAGCTACCGGGAGTTTAAGAGCTAAAAGATTAACATTATTTTATTCTATGGTACGCCCGTTAGGATTCGAACCTAAGACCGCTCGCTTAGAAGGCGAGTGCTCTATCCAGCTGAGCTACGAGCGCACATTAAAAAATTTCGAGATAGCCTGAGCTTACCTTTTATGGTACGCCAGAGAGGACTCGAACCTCTAACCCTCAGATCCGAAGTCTGATGCTCTATCCAATTGAGCCACTAGCGCATTGGCATGGGGTGGGCGACGGGGATCGAACCCGCGACCACCAGTGCCACAAACTGGTGCTCTACCAACTGAGCTACACCCACCATATGTGCTTTGGATCTTTTTTATTAATAAATGGTCGGAGTGAAAGGACTCGAACCTTCGACCCCCTGGTCCCAAACCAGGTGCGCTACCAGACTGCGCTACACTCCGTTTTTTAAAAGAGTGCAATTATATTGAAAAACCCTTAAAAAGTCAATAGTTTTTCTACCGCCTAAAGACAAAAAATACCCTTCCATAAGTAATGTTTCAGTGGCTTCTTAGTATAGTAATCAAACTATTTAAGGAGAATTAAAGTGTTTGAAGAGATTTTTGAATCAATTAATAACTTTTTAGCTACCTTTTTCTTCTTTGATTTGTCATTTGGAGCAATCGGAGGAGGTGGTATCCCATTTATAGTCGTCTGGCTTATCATTGGGGGAGTCTTTGTGACATTTCGTTTTGGTTTTGTCAATCTAAAAATGATGGGGCACGCTTTTGATATCATTAGGGGCAAATACAAAACAAAAGAAGATGTAGGAGAGATTACGCCGTTTCAATCACTCACAGCTGCGCTCTCAGCAACTGTAGGATTGGGAAATATAGCAGGTGTTGCGATAGCAATCTCGGTTGGTGGCCCAGGGGCAACTTTTTGGATGATATTAGCAGGATTTCTAGGAATGAGTCTTAAATTTTCAGAGGTCACATTAGCGCAACTCTACAGGGAAATAAGACCGGATGGACATATCATGGGTGGGGCAATGGAGTACCTCTCTCGAGGATTCTCAAAAAAAGGGTATACAACTACCGGAAAAATCTTGGCTGTGATGTTCTCGATCTTTACGATAGGCGGCTCGCTTGGTGCCGGTAATGCCTTTCAGGCAAGCCAAGCATTGGGTGCCGTTTCAGAACACATCTCTTTTTTTAACACCAATCCTCTTATCTTTGGATTTATCTTTGCAACATTAGTTGGTTTTGTTATCATCGGTGGCGTCAAGCGGATAGCGCATACTGCCGAGGCTATTGTTCCAACAATGGCTATCATCTATATCCTTACATCTTTTTGGATCATTCTTCATCATGTCCCCGAAATTCCTCATGCGATATCACTTATATTTACAGAAGCTTTTACTCCGACTGCTGCTGCCGGAGGAGTTTTGGGGGTCATAATCCAAGGCTTTAAAAGGGCTGTATTTTCAAGTGAGGCGGGGATAGGCTCTGCTGCTATCGTGCACTCAACTGCAACAGTCAAGTATCCTGTAAGGCAAGGTTTTGTCGCACTTTATGAACCATTTATCGATACCATAGTTATATGCACCATCACAGCACTTGTGATCATCCTTACCGGCGTTTACGATCCTAGTGGACCTTATGCTGATCTAATAGCATCCAATCAGGGTGCGGCACTCACTTCTGTAGCACATGCAAGTGTTGTTTCGTGGTTTCCGATAGTTCTTAGTTTTTCCGTGATGCTCTTTGCATTTAGTACTATGATTACCTGGTCATACTATGGGGAGAGAGCATGGACCTATCTTTTTGGAGAAAAATATACCATCATCTATAAAATTGTCTTTTTACTTTTTACACTTCTGGCAACTGTCACAAGTGCTAAAGTTTTATTGACTTTTTCTGATCTACTCTTTTTGGCGATGGCACTACCAAACCTTATAGGTGTCTATGTATTGCAAGGGGATATAGCGAGAGAGCTTAACAACTATAAAAGAAAATTAAAAAGCGGGGAGCTTGATAGAGAAATTGTGAAAGATTGAGCTTAAAGGAGCTCAACTCCTCGCTCACCTTTTGCGGTTTCACCGATAACATATCCATCAGTTGCCTCAAGAATCGCTTGAACATCCTCTTTATCAACAACCCAGACCATACCCACACCCATGTTGAATGTGCGATACATCTCATCCTCTTCTATATACTGTTTCATAAAATCAAATATAGGCAGTGTTCTTATCTTATCCTTATAAACAACCGCTTTGATATCTTCAGGTAAAACTCTTGGTAAGTTCTCTACGATCCCGCCACCTGTTATATGTGCGAGCGCTTTTAGTCGCTCTTGATGCTCTTTAAATAGTTTGACATAGATACGCGTCGGCTCTAAGAGAGTATCCAGTAACGGCTTGCCATCAAACTCTGTATCGATACTCATACCTAAAGTATCGCTTTTGCATTATCTAAAACCAATTTTCCCGTAGCATAATAGTCCAAGAAAAAGAGCGGTGTCCCAAAGTTACAGATAAGATCATTGACACACATTGCAACGAGGTCAATACCGATCGTATCTAGCTTTTCACTCTCAATAGCAACTTTTAGTTTTGTACCAACCCCGTCAGTTGCAGAGAGAATTACAGGCTCACTATATCCGCTTGGAAGGGCATATGCTCCTGCGAATGAACCTATACCACCTATAACATTGGGAGTAAATGTCGATTTTACATCCTCTTTTATCGCTTCGACAAAAGAGTTCCCCTCATCGATATCTACACCGGCATCTTTATATGAAATCTTTGACATATCTACTCTTATCAATCCCATTTACACGGAGGAAGTATTTTTTTGAGTAAAAATATTGAAGGACAAAAATTGGTCAATGCCCACACAATCAACATAATCATCATAATAAGTTGAAGTATAAAAGCTGCCGCTATCCACCCCGATGCAGCAAGTCCCATAATCAACCCCAACATTATTGCCATCATAAGTCTTTGAGCTCTTTCAACACACATCTCTAACTCCTTTTTTTCATAATTATAGCAAAATTAACTATTTTTCTTATCTCTTGCCATTCTTCGTCGCACATTGGCATCAAGTGATTTTTTTCTTATCCTAATATTTAACGGTGTCACTTCAACAAGCTCATCATCTTCTATCCACTCCATTGCTGCCTCTAGTGACATCTTGCGCGGCGGGACAAGTTTGATAGCTTCATCTGCACCGCTTGTTCGCATATTTGTAAGCTGTTTTCCTTTAAGTGGATTGACATCCAAATCGCCCGGTCTTGAAGATTCTCCTATAACCATACCGCTATAGACTTTATCTTGCGGCTTGATAAACAAAACACCTCTTGCTTGAAGATTAAATATAGAAAAGGCAACAGCTTCTCCGTTATCCATAGAGACAAGTGCACCTTGTGTTCTGCTCTCAACCGTTCCGCTATATGGACGATATTCAAGATAAGAGTGGTTCATCACCCCTTCACCTTTTGTATCGGTCAAAAATTCACTTCTAAGCCCGATAAGTCCACGCGCCGGGATCTCAAACTCCAACCTTACCGTACCATCCGGCATAGGAATAAGCGATGTCATATCGGCTTTTCTCTTACCTAATTTCTCGATGATAACGCCTTGAAAATCACTTGGCACATCAACAACAAGATGCTCGAACGGCTCTAGTTTGACACCATTCTCTTCTCTGATAACAACCTCAGGGCGTGCTAGTAGAAACTCAAATCCCTCTCTTCTCATATTTTCAGCCAAGATGCCTATTTGAAGCTCACCACGACCGGAAACTTTAAACGAAGCATCACCGAGTGGCTCCATTCTCATAGCTATATTGGTCTCCATCTCTCTAGTAAGTCGCTCTCTGATTTTATTTGAGGTAACATGCTTTCCTTCTGTTCCTGCAAGCGGTCCATCATTAACAGAGAAGATAACCGAAAGTGTCGGTTCTTCTATATGCATCGGATCAAGTGCAACCGGATTGACATTATCACAGATACTATCACCTACATCAATATCATTAAATCCTGCAATCGCCACGATGTCGCCTGCTTCAGCCTCAGATATCTCTATCCTATCAAGCCCTCTAAACCCTATAAGTTTTGATACTCTACTTTTGCTTTTTGCGCCACTTGCTTTGATGAGAGTAAACTCTTCGCCCTTATTGAGCTTACCGTTAAATATCCTAGTAATCCCGATACGACCTACAAAGTTATCACTATCAAGTGTAAAAACCTGAGCTTGCGTATCTGATTCACTTGATCCTTCAGGATATGGAACATATTTTAATATCGCTTCAAAAAGAGGCGTCATATCAACATTTTCATCCTCCATCTCCCACTTTGCATACCCATTTTTTGCCGCTGCGTATACTATAGGAAATTCAAGCTGAGCGTCATTTGCTTCAAGTGCTACAAGAAGGTCAAAAACCTCATTGACGACTCTATCAGGTTCCGCTGCCTCTTTGTCTATCTTATTGACAACGACGATAGGGATGAGTCCAAATCCAATCGCTTTTTTGAGTACAAACTTTGTCTGTGGCATAACACCTTCTTGTGCATCAACAAGCAACAAGACGCCATCAACCATTCTTAATACACGCTCGACTTCACCGCCAAAATCGGCATGACCCGGAGTGTCTATGATGTTGATTTTATGGTCACCATAAATGATAGCTGTATTTTTAGAGAGGATCGTAATACCTCTCTCTTTTTCGATATCATTACTATCCATGACCCTATCGCTAAACTCTTGGTGGGCGGCAAATGTCCCGCTTTGTTGCAAAAGTTGATCCACCAAAGTGGTTTTCCCGTGGTCGACGTGTGCAATCACGGCAATATTTTTGATTTTTTGCATTCTATATTCCTATATATTATTTCGCGAATTATACCCTAAATTTATTAGATATCGCTCCATTATTAAAATCCATATATCTCTTTATATGTTTTTATAGCATATCGATCGGTCATAGAGGCGATGTAATCAGCTATGACTCTGTGTTTTGTGCGTTTTTCAAAAAATGATCTTTGTCTCTCCGGCAGGAGATATGTATCTTCGCTAAAAGCTTTATAGAGCGATTTTATGCACTCTTTGCCTGAATACATCTTCGTAGCAATTTTCTGGTGTCTATAGAGGTTTTGAAATAGAAACTTCTTGAGCAACTTAATCTCTCTTTCTAGCACTGCATCAAATCCTATAAGGAGTGTCTCGCTTGAATCTATCGTTGCACAAAGTGGTCCATCAGATGGATATTTGGCTACCTCTTCTTTTGAGTGCGCTATAAACTCCTCTATAAGCAGAGTTATCAAATTGGCTACAAAACGATGACGAAAAAGAGTATCTTTTTCTCCTATGCCCTCTTTTTTAACTCGCTCATTTACCCTTTGCGCAAGTGGCTCTTGAAGAAGGAGATCAAAATCAATCAGCCCATATTTGACCCCATCATCAATATCGTGGCTCATATAGGCTATCTCATCGGCTCTATCAACAATCATCGCTTCAATCGAAGGATGTTTTTTTAGATCAAACTCGCTATCCAATTGCGCCAAAAAGCTTTTCTCATACGGGTATGAGTGTTTTAAAACGCCTTCGAGTGTTGCAAAAGTGAGATTGAGCCCATCAAAATCTTTATATCGTTTTTCTAATTTTGTTAAGACTCTAAAAGATTGAAAATTGTGATCAAATCCATTCTCAAAGCCATCAATTTTAAGCAATCTATCAAGCTCATCACCTCCTATGTGTCCAAAAGGAGTATGTCCAAGATCATGCGAAAGCGCGATAGCTTCACAGAGTGTCTCATTGAGTCCAAGCTCACGAGAGAGACTTCTAGCAATTTGACTCACTTCAAGCGAATGTGTCAATCTGGTTCTAAAATAGTCTCCTTCATGATTTAAAAAAACTTGCGTTTTATACTCTAATCTCCTAAAAGAACTTGAGTGCAACACTCTATCTCTATCCCGAGAAAAAGGGTCTCTAAAATCATCGTTAAAAGAAAAAAATCTCTGCGCTGCTTTCATTGTATCCCTTAAAAATTTGTTGGGTATAATTATATCAAATTAGAGCCAAAGGGATCCCACGATGAAAGTAACGCTTCTGCACTCCACTCCACTTAATGTCTGCTCTCATGCGATAAGAACATGTTGGCAAAGCTTCGATAAAAGTGATGACGGAGGCGAGAAAGATCTTGCGCTTATCGATAGGGTCGGCAATAAATATAAGCACGCCTCCACACTTGAACATATACACTATAATTTTTTTATTCAAGGCATCAGTAGAGCACTTTTACAAGAACTTGCGCGACATAGAATGGCAAGCCTAAGTGTCAAAAGTACGCGTTATACCCTCAAGGAGCTCAAAGAGTGCGAGTCAATAGATTATGAAAAATATCTTGTCTTTACAGGCAATGAAGCGGTTGATAGTGCCTCAAAAAATGCACTCGATGCACTACAAAAACTGCTTCAAAGCGGGATCAGTAATGATATCGCCAAATATGCACTACCGGAGAGTTACAAGAGCGAGCTTACATGGAGTATCAACGCAAGAAGCCTGCAAAACTTCCTCTCACTTCGCACCAACAAAGCAGCTCTTTGGGAGATACGAAACTTAGCTTATATGGTCTACGAGGCACTTTGCACTAGGCCCACTCTCAATCGATATGTATCTTCCTGCATTTACTGCATTGGAAAAAGTTTTTAAAACAGATGCTCGTCATGTACAATTGACACTCTCCTCTTTTTTCGTTGCACTTGCGTTTGGACAACTTGCCTATGGCCCTTTGTCAGATCGTTATGGACGTAAACCTATACTTTATGTCGGACTTAGTATCTATGTCGTTGCCTCTGCATTATGCATCTTTGCAGCGTCGATTGATCAATTGATCGCCCTACGGTTTTTCCAGGCGCTTGGTGCAAGTGCGGGCATGGTTGTCGGCAGAGCCATAGTCAGCGACCTCTATAGCGCACGTGATGCGGCAGGTATCTACTCGACTATTATGCTAGTCATGGGAGTAGCTCCTATGCTAGCACCCATTGCAGGAGGGCATCTTGTTGCATTTTACGGGTGGGATACGATCTTTGGCATTTTAGCAATCTTTGGAGCATTGGCACTACTGCTTATCCATAGAAATTTGGTCGAAACTACTAAACCAAATCTAAAACTACAACTTACTTTCTCTTCTGTCTTCTCGCGCTATGGTGCACTGTTTAAAAATAGACGCTTTTTAGGCTATACACTCTCCGGAGGACTTACGATGTCAAGTATGTTTGCCTACATTGCAAGCTCACCGTTTGTATTTATCGAGCACTTTGGCATCGCAACCGATCACTTTGGATGGGTGTTTGGCATCAATGCTCTTGGCTTCATCTTTTTTGCTCAGATCAACACACAGCTTTTAAAGATCGCTTCACCACTTAAGATTATCACTATTGCTATAGTGGCACAAGTTGTTTTTGCTCTGCTTATGATGCTCCAATCATGGATGAGCGGGGAGTTGTATGCCGTTGTAATACCTCTTTTTCTCACCATCGCGCTTACGGGTCTTTTGATACCAAATATGACAGCACTCGGTATGGCACACTTTAGTACACATGCAGGAGAAGCTTCTGCTTTTATGGGCAGTGTCCAGTTTCTTATCGCGGGACTCGTCTCTATGGGAACGGGCGCTCTACACTCAAGCTCGCCACTTATCATGGCATTCGTGATGTTTTCATGTGTGTTTGCATCTTGTCTCATATTTTATCTTTTCTGCAAAAAAACAAAAGGAGTAGAATGAAAAATAATTTATTTTCTTCTACGATAGCTCAATGCTTCTAAGAGATGTGGTTTTTCGATATCTTTTGCGCCTTCAAGATCGGCAATCGTTCTTGCAACCTTTTTGATGCTTGCTATACTTCTATGCGTTAAAGCAAATTTGGCTATAGCACTCTCCAATATCGCTTGTGCTTCTATGCTCAACAGACAAAATCGCTCAATCTCCTCTTCATTGAGCTTCCCATTGAGTCGCTCTTGAGCTCTGCTTTTTTGGTTGACAAAAGCCTGTAAAACCTTCTCTAGCATCTCTTTTGATGAGATGTCGGCACTATCATCTTTGCTTACCTCTTGCATCGTGACAAATATATCGATACGATCCAAAAAAGGATCACTAAGTCTATTTGTATAGCGTTTTATCTCACTCTCATTACATCTGCACGGTTTGCTTTTGGAAAGCAAGTTGCCGCAAGGGCATGGATTCATCGCAGCTATAAACATGATATCTGATTCGTAAGCGACCTTCGAGTTGACCCTTGCGATATGTACTTTTTTGTCTTGGAGCGGCTCTCTTAGCGCCTCTAGAGTCTGTTTTGAGAAGTGAGGTAACTCATCAAAAAAGAGGATGCCTTTATGCGCGAGGGCTACCTCGCCGATACGTGCCGATACTGAACCACCACCAAAAATAGAGGCTATCGTTGCCGTATGGTGTGGAGAACGCATAGGTCTCTTGGCTACAAAATCAGGCAAAACGCCGTCTAAAAACTGGTGCTTTGCGATAGAGAGTATCTCTTTCTCATCCAGAGGCGGCAATATGTCGATAATCCGTTTTGCGATCATGCTCTTGCCGCATCCCGGGTTTCCTTGCATCAAAAAATTGTGCATCCCTGCTGCTGCGATAAGTGCGGCGCGTTTTGCGATTTTTTGCCCCTTGATATCTAAAAAATCGCTCTTAAAATCACTATTATAGTAGTATGCATCTTCAGCAACCTTGAGCACTTTTGCATCATAAGAGAAGTTCTCTATCTCTTGAGGCTTTATATCTCCTTTGATTGCTCGAAGCGCATCAAGCAAACTCTCAACGGGGATAAAATCTACCCCTGATATATAGGCAAGATACTCCATCGCCTCTTTTGGTACGATCGCTCTTTTGATAAGTCCTTGCTCTTTAAGTGAGAGGATGATAGGAAAGAGCATGGAGCTGCTTTTTACCCTGCCGTCCAATCCAAGCTCGCCAAACACATAGAGCCCCTCTTGTTCTATCTTGGTTTTATTGGATGCGATAAGAAGTGCGAGCGAGAGATCAAAGTGTGTACCGCTCTTTTTGAGATCACTTGGGCCAAGATTGATGGTGATTTTGAGAGGCGGAAAATGAAATTCATTGGTCAAGAGGTGTGAGGCTATCTGCACTTGCTCTATTGTCATGTTTCTTTAAAAAAAGAGATGTCTCTACTAATCTTTAAGATAAAATGTAATCGTGGTAATAACTCTAACAACCTTTTTTATCTCTTGTGTATCGCCATAGTCTTGTCCAAAATCTTGTATAGAAAAATTGCCTTGTCTCGCACTATAGATTCTTCCTACACTTGTGCCCGCATTTTTTGCAAATTCATTGGCAGCAATTCTAGCATTTTTAGTTGCTGTCTCAAGCATTTCAGGTTTGATGTCATTCAATTTTGTAAAACGATATGTAGGATTACCGCTTGAAACATTTATCCCCTCGGTGAGTAGTTTATTGACCTTTTGACGTAGACTTGCTATAAGGTGAATATTTTGAGTAGATACTTTTATGTTTCCTTTTAATTTATATTGCTCATCAACAATTTTTTGATTTTGATCTCTATAAGCAATATGATCATAATCAATAGTCCCTGCAGTAATCTCTTCATCCTTTATACCATTTTTCAGAAGTAAATCTATAATAGTTTTTTGATCTTTCTCTGCTTGTGCATAAAGTGCAGGAATGTCTTCTCTTTTCGTGCTGCCTACGGCATAGAGTATCGTCCAATCTGCCCTGTCTGATTCGACAACTCTCTCGGCAAGCCCTTTAACGGTCGCTGTATTTATGGCCACTTTTGCGTTGTACATAGTTTGCCCTATAAAATACCCTGCAAGTGCTATCCCACCTGCTATCAAAACTGCAAAAATGATCGTGCTTAACTTACTTTTTTCCATGACATATCCTCAGCTCGTAATAGTGAATTATAACGAAATATCGATAGAAAGTATAAACAATTCAAAATGAAGAAGTAGTTATGGATGCAGTTTTTTCCACTCTTTTTCAAACTTCTTGCGCTTGATATAAGAGAGTTTTTCTATGAAAACCTTACCATCGAGATGATCCATCTCATGCTGTAGAGCAATCGCTAAAAAATCATCATCATCGATGAGATGCTTTTCGCCAAATCTATCTTGATACTCCACTTTCACATACTGTGCACGAACAATGTCTTCAAAGACCCCGGGCACACTCAAACACCCCTCTTGAAAATCGGTCTCACCACTTATCTCTAAAAGGGTTGGGTTGATGACTTCGAGCGTATTCTCTTTGGGTTGAGAATCTTCTAGCTCTTTATCAAACGGGATATTAATGATGAGTGCTCTTAGATGCACGCCCACTTGTACAGCAGCAAGCCCTACGCCGTTTTTGGCAATCATAGTCTCATACATATCATCAAGAAGCGTGTGAAGGCTCTCATCAAAATGTTCAACCGGCTTTGATATCTCCTTGAGACGCCTATCCGGATATATAACGATTTCTCTAATCATGCGTTATAGACTCTTTGCGAGAACCTTGTCAATTAAGCCGTATTTCAAAGCTTCCTCGGCAGACATGAAGTTATCTCTTTCGGTATCTTTTTCTACCTGCTTGAGTGTCTTGCCTGTATTTTTTGCCATGATCTCATTGAGCGAGTCTTTGAGTCTTTGAATCTCTTTTGCTTGGATTTGAATATCTGTTGATTGTCCTTGCGCACCACCTGAAGGCTGGTGGATCATGATGCGAGAATGTGGAAGCGCATATCGCTTGCCTTTCGTACCTGCTGAGAGTAAAAAAGCGCCCATAGATGCTGCTTGTCCTATGCAGATCGTGGCGATATCAGGCTTGATATAGTTCATCGTGTCATACATAGAAAAACCGCTTGTTACAACGCCGCCCGGTGAATTGATATAAAAATAGATATCTTTATCCGGATCTTGTGCCTCAAGAAAAAGAAGCTGTGCTACGATCGATGAAGCAACCTGATCATTGACCTCGCCACTTAACATGATGATTCTATCTTTGAGAAGTCTTGAGTAGATATCGTAACTTCGTTCGCCCTTGCTTGTCTGTTCTATCACATAAGGAATGTATGACATTTCAACCTCTTTTCAAATAATTTACTATATCTTGATGACAATTAATTGTCAATGCCTAAAAGTTTTGCAAAAAGTTTATCTTCAATGATTCCCATTTTAATGGCAGGCAAAAGATTGTTTTTTTGGTAATACTCGATAGTCTGTTGTGGATCTTGCCCTGACATCATCGCCTCATAATAGATCGTCTGAGAAACTTCTTGATCATCTACTTTGATACCCTCTTTTTTTGCAAGCTCATCAACAAGGAATGTTGCTTTAACGCTATCAATTGCTTCTTGTTTGAACTCATCTCTGAGTTTCTCAAGCTTTTTAGCATCATTTTTGTAACTTTCAAGCTCTTCTTTGCTCATTTGGCCTGCTTTTTGATTGACTTTCGCATCTACCTCTTGCTCTACGATATTGTTTGGTAAAGCAAAATCAAATTTACCCACGAGTGCTTCGATAGTTTTTGATTTGAGCTCATCTTGGTAGAGTTTTGAGAGTTTCTCTTTTTCCATCTGCTCTTTTATCTTCTCTTTAAGTGTCTCTACGGTTGCATCTTTTTCCTCATGCAGTAGTTTTTTCGCAAAATCATCATCGATAGTCACTTTTGCTTTTTGTTGAATCTCATGAAGTTTTACATCAAATGTGGTCTCTTTGCCTGCAAGATTCTCTGCTCCATACTCTTTTGGGAAAGTAACATTGATCGTCTTCTCTTCGCCTGCTTTCATGCCGATAAGTTGCTCTTCAAAGCCCGGGATAAACTGTTTTGAACCAATTTTAAGGTTGAACTTCTCAGCTTTACCGCCATCAAAAGGAACACCCTCTATCTTTCCTTCAAAATCGATAACAACACTATCGCCGTCTTTGATGCCTCTTTTTGTTTTGATCGCCTCAAAAGGCGCTTGTGCTTCTGCAAGACCTTTGAGCCGCTCATCGATCTCTTTTTTAGTCACACTTGGCTTTTTAAATGTCGGTATAACCTCTTGGTATCCCTCGATAGTTATCGTTGGTCTTAGTGAAACTTCAAGCTCTACATCGATACCATCATCACTATTTTCAAACTTTTTAAAGAGTGGCTGTCCTATCACATCACCCGGATTGATCTTTGCACTTTTACTTCCCTCATCAAGCATAGTTCTTACAGCTTCACTTTGTGCGTCTTGTTCGAGCTTATCACCATGCATTTTTTTCACGACATGGGCAGGAACTTTCCCTTTTCTAAAGCCGGATATATTCATAGTTTTGCCGGCTTGTTGGGCTAATTTATCGATCTCTTGCTCTAACATCTCTTTTGAAATCTTCGCTTTCATTGAGATATTGGCATCATCGATCTTTTTAGTTGTAACTTTCACGCATATCCTTTTTATACAATATTGCGTGATTGTATCGAAAATTTAGTTAAAAAGATAAAACAAGGCGATCTGTGCACCCCAATCAACTATTTTTATAGAAAAAATTACAATTTTAATTTAGATGTAAAATTTCAAGATACTATAATATTATAATAATATCTATGATAGAATAGTAAATATTATCTGTTGTTCAAGGAAGATTTATGCTACATGACAAGCAAGCAACGGTACTCATGGAAGAGATGTATATGCGAGTTTCGATAGAATATACAAGACCCGAATCGCGTTCAGAAATTTGTGACAAGATTGGTGAGGTTGAGATCGATCTTGATGTGCGACCGGAAGTTATTCACCGTCGATTGGAAAATAATGCCGGTACATTTAGCGTCGAATTTGGTGGAGAAAATTATATCTGTACTCGAACATCGGGAGAGTTTATCGAGCGATTGCTTAAAAAACTCGATATCCAAAAATGTGAGTATCTTTAAGAAAATTAGAGCCTTGGTTGATCACCAAGACTCACCGTTTAGATAGGCATCGATAGAGTTTGCCGCATCTCTACCTGTTCCCATAGCCAATATTACGGTCGCTTGACCAAGCGTGATATCGCCGCCTGCCCAAACTTTCTCTTTGGTTGTTTTTCCGCTTTTTTCATCAGCTTTTATGTTGGCCCACTGATTAAGCTCTAGCCCTTTTGTAACATTGGTCAATAACGGATTTGCTTGTGTGCCGATGGCGATAATCGCAAGATCACAGTCCAAAACAAAAGATGAATCTTTCACCGGAATCGGGCGTCGTCTACCACTCTCATCAGGCTCGCCAAGCTCCATTCTTTCACATCGGATGCCTGAGAGTTTGCCATCTGTACCGACAAATTCAAGCGGAGATGTTAAAAACTCAAACTCAACCCCCTCTTCGCCGGCATGGTGCAACTCTATCTGGCGAGAAGGTGACTCCTCTTTGGTTCTACGGTAAACGATCTTTACGCTTTTTGCTCCTAGGCGCAACGCTGTTCTTGCTGCATCCATCGCCACATTACCTGCACCCAAAATAGCTACATTTGTTCCTGGGATAATCGGTGTATCGAACTTTGGAAAGTCAAAAGCTTTCATCAAGTTTGAGCGCGTGAGATACTCATTGGCTGAAAAAACACCATTGAGTTCTTCTCCGGGAATACCCAAAAAGTTTGGCAGCCCTGCACCAACACCTATGAAAACAGCATCATAGCCCATCTCTTCAAGGAGCTCATCGACATCTACCGTTCGTCCTACGACTGAATCATACTCAATCTTCACACCAAGCTCTTTAAGTCCCTCGATCTCATAATCGACGATATCTTTAGCAAGTCTAAATTCGGGGATGCCATACAGTAACACGCCACCTGCTCTATGAAATGCCTCAAAGACAGTCACATCATGCCCTTTAAGTGCCAAGTCACCTGCGACTGTGATGCCTGCCGGCCCACTCCCGACTACGGCAACTTTTTTACCTGTCGCAGGCGGGATGACAACTTCGTTTTTAACACCGTTCTCTCTTGCCCAATCGGCGATAAACATCTCAAGATTGCCGATAGCCACAGGCTCTCTACCCTCTTTAAGCCCGACAACACACTCTGCTTCACACTGCATCTCTTGCGGACACACTCTCCCACACACGGCAGGCAGTGCTGTACGCTCCCACAGCTTATTGATAGAACCGTGCAGATCTCCTTGAACGATAAAATCTAAAAACCCGGGAATATCTATCCCCACCGGACACCCCTTTATACAGGCAGGGTCTTTGCACTGGATACATCTTGCTGCTTCAAACTGCGCCTCTTGGAGGCTATAGCCCAATGTCACCTCATCAAAACATTTGGCGCGCTCTTTGGCATCTCTTTCATTCATATCTTGTCTAGGGATCGCTCTGCGCTCTTTCTTTGTCATATCTGCAACACTACTATTCATCGCTCTCTCCCTTAAACTTTTTTATTTAACATACACTCTTTGGAGTGCTCTTCTTCATGCTTATAAGCAGTAAGTCTTTGCATAAGATTATCAAAGTCGACCTGATGCCCGTCAAATTCCGGTCCATCCACACAAGCAAATTTGATCTCACCGCCAACTGTCACACGGCATCCTCCACACATGCCTGTGCCATCAACCATGATAGGATTGAGACTCACCATTGTCGGCACCGAATACTCTTTTGTGAGCAAAGAGACAAATTTCATCATAGGAACAGGCCCAATCGCTACAACCAAATCTACCTTTTTAGACTCTAGTATCTCTCGAAGTTCATCTGTAACAAATCCGTGTCGCCCTTTTGTACCATCATCTGTACAGATATGAAGCTCATTGGAAATCTTGCTCATCTTATCTTCTAAGATGAGATAATCTTTGGTGCGTGAACCAACGATTGAAATCACTTCATTACCCGCCTCTTTCATACCTCGAGCGATCGGATGCAAAACTGCCGTGCCGGTACCCCCACCGACGCAGACCACTGTACCGAAATTCTCAATGTGTGTTGGTGAACCAAGTGGCCCAACGATATGCGCATACCCTTCTCCGACTTTAAGCGAAGCAAAGAGCTCGGTACTTTTTCCTACAATCATATAGATGATAGTAATCGTCCCTTTTTCCTTATCGACATCTGCCATTGTTAGAGGAATTCTCTCGCCGTTTTCATTGGCGATAAGAATCACAAATTGACCCGGCTTTGCTTTCTTGGCGATCTGTGGTGCTTCGATCTCATTGAGTACAATTGTGCCTTCTGCCATCTCCTCACGCTTAATAATCCGATACATTAACTCTCCTATTGCATTCTATTATTTTAAGATAGTAATCGTGTTCAAAAATATTTCACTTATACACTTGATTGAAAATCTTGATAATTATAACACAATCTTAAATTGTTTTAAAAAGATAAATATCCAATAAAAAATAATAGTGCATTAAGATAGAAATATTGATACAAGATGTAACATAAAAAATATAATCTCTTAGTCAAAAAAGTATATAATGAAGAAAATAGGTTCGATCTTTACAGTATGAAAATATGGAGAGCGGAGGAAAAAATGAAAATAGCCATTACCGGAGCAAGCGGATTTGTAGGGACGGCGATTCAGAGATACTTCAAACAAAACGAGTATGTTCATATCCATAGAGATGAAGATGTTGCACAGATAGTCCAAAAACTAAAAGGTGTAGATATCGTCATCAATCTAGCAGGTGCACCCATCATACATAGGTGGGATGATGCCTACAAAAAAGTGCTAAGAAGTAGTCGCATTGATACGACGCAAACACTTATCGAAGCGATCAATCAAAGCGATGTAGCATACCTCATCTCTACTTCAGCTGTAGGAATCTACCCAAATGATGTCCCATGCGACGAAACAAGCCAAATCGGCGATGATTTTCTAGCACAACTTACAAAAGAGTGGGAAGAGGCCGCACTGGCATGCAATAAACCAACAGCTATTTTGAGATTTGGTGTTATCTTTGGTAAAAACGGCGGCGCACTTGCTACGATGCTTCCTGCATTTAAATTTGGCCTCGGCGGAGTCATCGGCAATGGAAAGATGATGACAAGCTGGATAGCCCTTGGGGATCTTATGAAGATATATGGATTTCTCTTTGAAAAAAGGCTAACGGGCATCTTCAATGCCTGTGCACCAAATCCGGTGACAAATCGAGTTTTCACCAAGGCATTGGGCAGTGTTCTTAAAAGACCTACACTCCTGCCTCTCCCTACTTTTTTACTCAAGATATACTATGGCGAAGGGGCGAAAGTGATCACTGATTCAAAAGAGGTGAGACCTAAAAAACTACAAGAGCTTGGATTTGAATTTGACTATCCTGATATAACAAGTGCCTTAAGAACAGCGGTGTAGCAGTGGAGATGAAAAAAGCTATAGTACTCCTCAATATGGGTGGCCCCAATAACCTTGATGAGGTGAAACTCTTTTTAACCAATATGTTCAATGATGCACGCATCATCGCTGCACCAAAACCTTTGCGTTGGCTCATTGCCAAGATCATCACTACAAAAAGAGCAGAGGCGGCAAAAGAGAACTATAGGCTTCTTGGCGGCAAATCGCCTATCATGAAATATACCAATGCGCTCGTAAAAAAGCTAGAAGCAAAAGTAGATGCCAGAGTATCTCCTCTCATGCGCTACACCCCGCCTTTTGCAAAAGAGGTGCTTGAGAGCCTGCAAGATATGGATGCTATCTATGCGATTCCCCTCTATCCTCAATACTCTGCGACGACAACAGCTTCAAGCTTTGATGATCTTTTTAAAAATGCCAAAAGTCTTGGGATAAGTGACAAGATAAAAACCGTAGAGCACTACCCCACACATCCACTCTATATAGCCTCCATATGTAAACGCATTCAAGAAGCACTTGGCAAAGATAAGGCGAAAGATTTTGAACTTATCTTCTCCGCACACGGGTTACCTCAAAAGATGATAGACAGAGGTGATCCCTATCAAAAAGAGATTAAAAATACTCTTTTTATGGCAAGAAAAGCGCTCTTAGAAGCTGAGCTTAACTTTGCTGCAACACATCTTGCTTACCAGTCGCGTCTTGGACCCATGAAATGGATAGAGCCCTATATGGATGAGAAGCTTAAAACCATGCGAGGCAAAAAGGTCATCGTCTTTCCTATCGCTTTTACTATCGATAACTCCGAGACTGAGTATGAACTAAATATCGAATATAGAGCCCTTGCAAAAAAGATAGGCATAACTGAATATAGAGTCGCAAAAGCACCAAATGACGATGATAATTTTGTAGATTGTTTAGTTGATTTGTATAGAAAAATGGAAGTAAAATAGAACTCAAAGAGCACAGAGGCTCTTGGAGTGTTGATTATCTAACGCAGTCAAAGAAGTAGTCAGTCGTTCCTATACCTTTTGTGTCCTCATCAAGTTGATCAAGAACCGCGTTAGTAATCCATGTAAGGAGATTTAAAGCGCCTTTATAGCCACTGATTGAGTATCTATGAAGGTGATGTCTATCAAAGATTGGGAAACCGATTCTGATAAGCGGAGTGCCCGTATCTCTATAAAGCTCTTTACCGTAAACATTACCTATCAAGAAATCAACAGGCTCTGTAAAGAGTAAACTTCTTAGATGCCAGAGGTCTTTTCCAACCCATATTTGGCAATCTTCAGCCCATGGAGATTTTGAGATGATTGCTTTCATATCATCTTCCCATCCTTTTTTAGGTGCATTGTGACATAGTACATGCGAAGGAATTCCACCCATCTCAACGATAAATGAAACAAGTCCAAGCAAGAAGTCAGGATCACCGTAAAGCGCAAACTTTTTACCGTGCATATATGGATAACTATCTTGCATAGCATCAACAAGTTGCGCTCTTTGTTTTGCAAGCTCTGCAGGAACTTCTTTACCTGTAAGCTCTGAGAGTTTCATAACAAATGCATCTGTCCCTGAAAGACCTATAGGATTGCAAGTCTCATATCCTTGTTTCCATTTGTTTTTGATAGTTTTTGCTGTTTGCACAGTCGAATACTTTTGCAAAGAGATTGTTGCTTTAGCATTGATTGCTGTTTTAGCATCCTCCATAGTCGTACCGCCGGCATACAATTTATATTCGCCTGCACCGGTATTCCATTGCTCTTCGTGATCCCCGATCATAACGATCTTGTCAGAGAACATTTTAGAGATCTCTTTGATCTCAGCTACACTTCCAAGGTATGGCTCAAAACCGGGAATGATGTTGATTCTCTCTTCATCAACAACTTTCTCTTCTCTTGAAGGGTTCAATTGCTCAAGCATCGCTTTCATCATATTGTCATAGCCAGTGATGTGGCTTCCGACAAATGAAGGTGTATGTGCATACGTGATAGTTGTATTATCCAAATCACCCTCAGCATCTTCTACGGCACCTTGTACGAATGCATTGAGGTCATCCCCGATAACTTCAGCCATACAAGTTGTTGATACTGCTATATGCTCCGGTTTATACATTGCACTACAGTTTCTAAGACCGTCTTTCATATTGGCTAGTCCACCAAAAACAGCTGCACTTTCACTCATAGAGTCAGATACACATGGTGTCGGCTCTTTGAAGTGACGAGTAAAATACCCTCTAAAGTATGCAACACATCCGTGACTTCCATGAACATACGGCATAGTATTCTCAAAACCGAGCGCTGCCATGATAGCACCGAGCGGTTGACAAGCTTTCGCAGGATTAACCGTGATTGCTTCACGAGAGAGATTTTTCTCTCTATAGTCCCAAGATTTTGTCCACTCGCTAATCTCTTCAAGTTTTTCCGAATCAACGGAACCCATATTGCCTTCAAACTCTTTTTTTCTTTTGAGTACCTCTTGGTATTCGGGTTTTAAAAATAGTTTCTGTCCGTTTACTATATTTTCTACGTCTTGCATATTATGCTCCTTCTTCTTCTGTTTCCCAAGGAGCTTTCGTATGGCTCCATACCGGAGAATTCAATGCCAAATCCATATCTTTTGCAAATACTGCAAAGGCATCATACCCATGGTAAGGACCACTATAGTCCCATGAGTGCATTTGTCTAAACGGAAGTCCCATTTTTTGGAAAACATATTTCTCTTTGATACCACTTCCCACTATGTCCGGCTTGAGTCTTTTCACGAATGTTTCTAGTTCAAGCTCATTGACATCATCATAGATAAGTGTACTTCCGGAAATGTCCTCTTTTGTTCTTTTATAATCATCGCCATGAGCAAACTCATATCCGGTTCCGATAACTTCCATACCAAGATCCTCATATGCACCGATAACGTGTCTAGGTCTTAATCCCCCAACATAGAGCATAACTTTTTTACCCTCTAGTTTCGGCTTATATTTTTCTTTAACAGCGTCTGTCATTGCAGTATATTTTGCGATAACTTTTTCTGCTTTTTCTTGAATCTCCGGTCCGAAGAACTCAGCGATTTTTCTTATGGACTCTGTCGTTTTAGTTGGTCCAAAGAAGTTAAACTCCATCCAAGGTATACCAAACTCTTGCTCCATATGTCTAGAGATATAGTTCATACTTCTATAGCAGTGAAGCAAGTTAAGTTTTGCTTTTGGAGCGATTGCTAGCTCTTTATAAGATGCATCCCCACTCCATTGAGCGATAACTCTAAGTCCCATCTCTTCTAACAATAGTCTTGATCCCCAAGCATCACCACCAATGTTATAATCCCCAATGACTGCAACATCATAGTCTGTTGTTACAAAATCTTGTCTAGCGCTTGTGTCCGGCATAACCTCATCACGGATGACATCATTTGCGATGTGGTGACCAAGTGATTGAGAAACCCCTCTAAAGCCTTCACATGAAACCGCAACAGTTGGTTTAGAACTCTCTTTTTTGTGTACTTTAGCAACTGCTTGAATATCATCCCCGATAAGCCCGATTGGACACTCTGATTGGATAGAGATACCATTATTTAAAGGAAACAACACATCGATCTCTTCAAGTGCTTTTTTAAGCTTTTTATCCCCACCGAATACGATATCTTTTTCACTAAAATCTGTAGTAAAGTTCATAGTTACAAATGTATCTATCCCTGTATGCCCTACATAATAGTTTCTTCTTCCGGCTCTACTATATTGACCACAACCAACAGGACCGTGGCTGATATGGATCATATCTTTAACGGGTCCCCAAACAACCCCTTTACTTCCTGCGTACGCACATCCGCGTTCACTCATTACTCCAGGAACTGTCTGTTTGTTACTCTTAGTCGTATCGCATGCACCTTTTACGCCCTCCGGAGAGTCAACGCCAAGGTGTTTTGCTCTATTTTTTCTAGCTTTCTCAGGGTATTTTTCTAGTACCTCTTCGATAGCTTTATTTTGTATTTCTTGTAATGTTCCTGATACCATTTTATACTCCTTTTGTAAAAGCTTAAGAAACTTTTACTCTATATAGGTTCATGTCATCTAATTTTCTACACAAATCTTTTGTTGCAGCACCGTCAACACTTTTTGAGATTTCACTAATTTGATACTTATTTGTATAGTAAACCATTTTGAAATCGCCTTCCACATCTACATTTGTATAATAATCAACAAACGCAGTGTGTGCGAATGTTCCCGCAGGAACTTCGAGAGTCTCTAGCTGAGCGCCCTCTCTTGTTTCACTTGTTAATGTAACAGTTTTTCCTGTCGCATCAACACCCTCTTCGACTTTTTCGATTACTTTGTCGAAACTTACATTGTTTCCTTCACTTGCTGGAAAGTGATAACCACATACAAACATTTTTTCTCCTTTTTTATTGTTATTTTCTTCTTTTATCCGGACAAAGTCTAGATAAAATTCATCTCAGTAAAGCTTTCGCGTTGCGAAGAACTTCACTCTTTTGTTGCCAACATTTCTGCCTCAACAGAGGCTAACTTTAGTGCCTTAGCGGCTAGCGTAGCTGATGGGCTTTTGCTCATCAAGCGTCCTGTTAATACTAGGCTTCTTCTGCTCTTTTACCAATCGCATCAGCCTCAACCTCTTCTTCAAGACCGAATTCCATCAACAATGTTTCAAGATCATCCATCTCGAGTGGATTAGGGATAACTTTAAGATCGTTAGCGATAATTTTTCTTGCTAACTCTTTATATTCCATAGCTTGATCTGAACTTGGAGCAAATTCGACAACTGTCATTCTTCTAAGCTCCGCTCTTTGAACGTGGTTAGATCTTGGAACAAAGTGAATCATTTGTGTACCGATTTGCTCTGCCAAGTTTTTAGACAAGTCATACTCTTTATCCGTCATACGAGCATTACAGATAAGACCTGCAAGTCTCACACCACCTGTATTTGCGTATTTCAAAATACCTTTAGAGATATTATTTGCAGCATACATAGCCATCATTTCACCTGACATAACGATATAGATCTCTTGTGCTTTCCCTTCACGGATTGGCATAGCAAATCCACCACACACAACGTCACCAAGAACATCATAAGATACAAAATCGAGTTCATCATCATATGCACCCTCTTCCTCTAGGAAGTTGATAGCTGTGATAACACCACGACCTGCACAACCAACACCCGGCTCAGGTCCACCTGACTCTGTACACATGATATAACCCTCTGTGATCTCTTCATCCTCAGGATTAAACTCTCCCGCGCCCGGCTTACATACGTCTTCAAGTTCAAGATCTTCAACAGTTCCCGCCTCACTTGCAAGTTGCATAATAGTTGATTGCGCTTTTTCATGTAGAATCAATCTTGTTGAGTCCGCTTTAGGGTCACAACCCACAATAAGTATTTTTTTACCATAGTAGTGACACATAGCCGCTAGGGTATTTTGTGAAGTTGTTGACTTTCCGATTCCGCCTTTGCCATAAAAAGCAATTTGTCTTAATTCTGACATAATTTTTCTCCTTTTTTTAATTACGAAAAGGGAGATGCATAAAGCGTTCCATAGAAGAAAAAATTTAGTATATTGTAGGAGAATCGACTATTTACAAGGAAAGCAGGTTTCTTGATCGGGACAATATTCACAAGCAGGAGCAACCTCACCGACAGAATCGTAGATAAACTTTTTCCAGAGTGTATCTTTGGGTTTCATTTTTGCAAGATTTGAGAAGTGCTCTATCATAAAACGGTTCATCTGCATTCGATTATCAAAGCCTAGGTCTTCATAGAGATGATTTGGTAACAGTGATGCCCTTGCAACACTTGGAGCAATCATCTCTTTTGACTCTTTACTTCTTGCATACTCTTGCAAAAAGGCTGTAACTTTTTTCTCCAACTTGCCCAAATCATTCATGATACATCCATTATATATAATTTTTTTCTCTCTTTTGAGGAGGGGATATCTAAAAGTTGTCTATATTTTGTAATCGTTCTTCTGACCATTTTAACGCCAAAACGATTTGTAATCTGTTCTAAAATCTCATCATCGCTAAGTGGAGATTCATGCGATTCGTTTTCTATGACTTTCACCATAAAGTTTTTTACCTCTGATGAAGAGAGTCCTTTGGAGACGGCATTTGTAAAAAAATGCTTCAGAGGAAATATCCCCTGGGCACACTGGAGGTATTTGTTTGATACTGCTCTTGAGATCGTGGACTCTTCAAACCCAAGCTCTTCAGCTATCGTTCTCATGACTAAAGGTTTGAGCTCACCGCCAACGAAAAATGACATCTGTTTTTCAACAATAATTAGAGCCAATTTATAGAGCGTTGATTTTCTAAGCTCCAAAAGCCCTACAAGATCACGCGCCTCTTTGAGTTTTGTTTTAAGCTCACCACTTTTAAAAGAGGGCTCCTCTTTGATAGTAATATCCGGATATCTATCATCATTGATGCGAACATTGATATCGCTTTGCTCGATATCAACATAAAAGTCCGGGACAATCTCTTTCTCTTTTTCCATATAATCCAACGAAGGTACAAAATTAAAACCCTTGATAATCTGCATGGCATCTGCAAAACGATGATGCTCAACATATTTATTGATAGTCTTAAAGTTTTTAATCATCCTCTCAAGAAGCTCTTCTAGCTCTTCATCTAAATCCAACTGATAGAGCTGAAATCGGCAAGCTTCATGTAGATCTTTTGCTCCAATCCCTGCAGGCTCGAGATGAGAAAATCGCTCTCGTATCTTCTCTACGAAAAGTTTTGTTACATTACATTTTTTTGCTATCTCTTCTTCATCCCCGTCAAAGTATCCTCTATTGTCAATATCAAGTAAAATCTCTTGTGCGACCTTTTGTGATATGGGGGTAGGAAATATCGGTGGGCATATCTGCTCAATCACATCATCATGAAATGAGTCTTCTTGAAAAAGGATATTTTCTATTAGGTTCCCTGCGGGAGTTCGACTATCTACCTTAGATCGAAACCCGAGAAATGGATTCTCATAACTATACTTTTTGAAAATATCATCGAGATCTTCTACAGAAGACTGCAATATAGGCAACCATAGTTTTAAAGATATACTTAATGATTGCTTTTGTTTTAATAATATTGTGTTTCGCATGATTAAATACTACCCAAATCGAAGATGATTTGAGTATGTGAAATTGATTAAAAAATAGACTATTAATATTTAAGTCTGACTATTCCATTTGGTTTTGCTATCTTCATCTGGCAAGAGAGTCTTGATTTTGGAGTACAAGTTCCTGAACATATCTCTTTGAGCACTTTGATCTCCTTGTCCGTTTTTGGCGTCAAAAACTCCATACCTTGCTCTACCTCTACCACACATGTACCACATTCGCCGTCTCTACAGCCAAATGGAAGAGCACTTCCGCTTGCTTCAACGATATCTTGTATCGTTGCTCCCTCTTTAACATTTATCGCTAGAAAGTCATTGATTATCTCTACTCTCGTTGTCATTTTGTCTCCTTTTATTTTAGTGAATACGGCTTGATGAGAACATCGCCTTTTACCAACATCATTGATGCAACTCTTATCTTTGGACTGATTGTATATTGCTGACACTCATTAGCTTCAGCCTGAGTGATTGCTCCAAGTGCAACCAATATATCCAACTCTTCGTCTTCCATGTAGCTTGTAGGCTCCTCATCACTAATATGCTGAACCTCAACGAGACAATCTTTTGGATCACTACAATCTTGCAATGATATGCCCACCTCTCTTGCTACTCTCATCACGGGTTCCCCGATCTTCGCATGATAGATACCATCTTTTTGTGCATCAAAATGCATTAAGATAACTTTTGCCACTTTTTTCCTCCTTTTTATTAGATTAATTTTGCCTATTCATACGCTCTCTATGTGCTTTGAGATAGGCGAGTTCTTCCTCGACTTCGTCTACATACTCTTCAAGAGCTTCAAGCTCATGTTCTCTACAGCCGACTACTTCGACCGGTGCCTCTACGCCCAGAAAATGAACCTCGTAGACACGGATCACCTGTAAAAATTCGCCTACCGATTTGATATAGCCTTGTGAGCCTTTTTTCATCATCAAAGTTCCAATCGGCGAGTGCGGATAGGTTCCGTCATTTACGATATCTTCAAGCAGTTTTACCTTTTGCCCGAGATGAAATTTCTGCACCTCTTCATCTTTGCCTGAACGCTTTGCAGTCACGCTATCATGTAAGACAATCTCTTCTTTATCAACAGCCACAACTATTTCCTTGTGTTGGTGTACAGCTCGCGCAACCGCTGAGTTTTCCATCTTTAAACATACCCCAAATATCAGCAGCACTCGGTGCATATCCGTTTTTAAAATCTCCATACACTTTTAGAAGTGAAAATTTCAAGAAATCCAAAAGACGATTTTCATCACTTTTAAAATTGTCAAATCCTTTTTTGATAAGTGTGCTGTACTCTTTGAGTATATGAAATCTTTTCACATTTACAAGGCGTGTATCATACTCCATATCAAAAAACTCGAAATACTCCTCAGCATCGGTCAATTCGTAAAACTCTTTTAATGATCTATTGTTTGACATACTCTCTCCTTTTACCTTTTATGAACACGGCGTGTCGATGTGTGTATTTTGGATGACATTGACATTTGGCACTTTTTTATCTACCTGTGTCGTTAACGCATCTGCATCTCTCTCGCCGGTTCTTATACGCTCAACACCAAGAACAGGAGTCCACCACATCTTTCCAGCACCGCGCCCCAAATCATGGCAATTAGCTCTGATGCACTCTTTTGCCGTTTCTAAAAATTTATCGTTTGAGACTACGATCTCCAGTTTAACTTTTTCAAAAAGATCCGGCGCAGTCTGATCGGCCTCTATAACCCCAAGTGAACCTTTGCCAACCACCGTGCTTACCGTTACTCCCTCGATATTGTTCTTAAAAAGATCCTCTAAAACCGATTTTAAACTGTTTTCGTTAAACACTGCGATTAGCACATACATCTTAGACTCCTAAATCTGACTCGAGAGTTGCAATCCAATTCTCAATTCTCTGTTCTGTTTTATCGGCTTCGTTGTGATTATCGATAGCCAATCCACAGAACTTACCGTCAATCTCCGCCAATGAAGATTTATATGTATAATCATCTTTGGAGATCGCACCTATAGGCTCAGCACCAACTTTTGTGAAAAGTTGATAAAACTTCCCTAACGCTGAACAGAAGTGCTCACCATGTTTATCACAATCACCTGCACCGAAAAATGCAACTTTTTTTCCTTCGAAGTCGCCTTCGTTATCTATCTCCAAAAGTGCATCGACCCAAGAGAAATGCGGATCACCTTGACCCCACGTTGAACTCCCTATAAAGAGAACATCATAATCTTCAAATTGATCAAGATCATCATAATCCTCTTCCATCGATATAACACTCTCTTCATCGACATCAAAAGCTTCAGCCAACTTCTCAGCTATCTCTCTTGTCGAACCGCCTGCGCTTGCGTAAAAAATCCCTATATTCATACAATCTCCTTTAAGCAACTTGTTTATATTGGTCGTAAATTGCCATTGCATCTTCGATCATCTTATCTCCACTTGCAACAAGCTCATCATAGCTTCTAAATGAATACCTATGGGCATCTTTGAAAAACTTATTTGCTATAACAATCTTATCGGCAATGACCACCGCTCTCCCAAATCCCTCATGGCTCATCTCCATGACAACGCTACACATGATTCCTGTTTTTTGTTCAAAGGCCAAGGCTAATGCTTGAAAAATAAGTCTGATATCTTTGACTTGCATCTCATCTATATCTGCAATAACAGGAATATTTTTCAAATCTTCTTTGCTTTTGACATACTTTTCTTTAAGTAGCTCTTCATTGCTCTTTTGCGACCAAACACCAAATTGATCCATCGCTCTGACTTGTCCAACAAGTGTCTCAATAAACAGGTTTTTCATATTTAAGCCCCTTTTTTCTCTATAATTTTTTTGATAAAAGGAGGTGGGTTTGCACCAAGCATCACTTTGAGTTTATCTATCTCTGCATTCATAGTGACTATATCTTTGTATTTGATAGGGAATATCCCTTTATTGATAATCTTTGCTGCTGCAGTGGGTCCGATATTTGTAAAATAGACAATATCGATCCCAAGAAGTTTTGCGATAGTCTCATCGGTATCTTTCTCTTCGATATTTATTACACTAAAAAGATCGCTCTTATCTGAGCTGATATTATAGATGTGAAACTGTTTTGCGCCACCGAAGTGTGCATCAATGTTTTTACCGTCATTTGTTGCAAATGCAACTTTGATGATACCTTTTGAAGATGATGTCTTTTGCACTTAAAACTCCTTATATAAGATTTATTTTATATATACAAGAAGTGTTCCGTGGAACTCTAAAGGGTGATTTCCACCATCTTCCCCATAACAATCTCACCAAACTCTACTCCAAAATCATAACAGAGCTTGAGCTCCTCTTGCGTGGGGATAAGCTTTACTTTCAGGGGCTGCATCGGCACTCGAAAATTGAGCCCTCGCATACGTTCAAAAATCATCTCGGGAGCCTCACCACTCCATCCGTAACTACCAAAACTTCCCCCTACTTTTCCTCTCTTTTCTAGAAGCATCATACAACTCAAAAGCTCCCAAGCGGGGCGAGGCAAATCCCCATTGATTGTAGGCGCACCGATAAGAATGCCTGTACTCTCTTCTAAGATATTGAGCATACTTGACTCATCTAGAGCGCTTAGATCATAGATATTTGCGATAACTCCCTCGATACTCTCCATCCCCTCATATATCTTCTGTGCCATCAATTTTGTATTTTTATAACTTGTCACATAAAATATAGAGACGATTTTTTTGCCACCGCTTCTTTGGCTCTTTGTGCTCCACCGGTCATAAAGGGCGATATATTTTTGGGGGTTAGAGCGAATGATTGGGCCGTGGAGCGTGGCTATGATATCGATATCCAACTCTTTATAGAGCTTCAAAGCGTTTAAGACATCACTCTTAAATGGTCGCATTATGTGGTCATAATAATACTTAAACGCATAGTCAAAATCACCCACAAGATCATCAAAAAGCCTATCATCATAGTAATGACTACCAAAAACATCCCCACTAAAGAGAATCTTCTCATCCTCCAAATAGCTGCTCATCGTCTCAGGCCAATGCAGGTTTGGCGTGCTTAAAAATCGCAATCTTTTTCCCCCACACTCCAATACTTTACCTGTACTCACAACCTCAAAATCCATAGTATCACTATGAGTGATTGACTTGAGCATATTGGTTGCTAACGGGGATACAAATATCTTCACATTCTTTGCTCGTCTGACAAGCTCGGGTAGCGCACCGGAATGATCAGGTTCAAGATGATGCATCACGATATATCTTATCTCATCATACGAGCAGAGTGCCTCGATTTTCTCAAAGAAGAGCTCTGCAAACTCCTCTTTGACCGTATCTAAGATGATCACACCTTCATCCGTTTTGATGAGGTAGGCATTATAGGTTGTACCGTTTGCCGTTTTCATGATAATATCAAAAGTTCTGATATCGCTATCACTCACGCCTATATAGTATATATCTTTTGCTATCGTCGTGATTTCATTCATGCTGCTCCTTTAAGAGGATTCTTTTAAGCCAAAGAGGTTGTTCTCCTTTAATGAGTGCTTGTATCTTACCTATCGCCTCATCGATACTCTCATCTTCGCTTGCTGATCTTAGCGACAGTATCCCTGCACTTTGAACCATGGCCGCTGCTTTTGGACCGATTTGCAGCACATAGACGATATCACACCCCTCTATACACTCTATCTTGTAGCGTAGCTTCTCGCTCTCTTCCTCTTTTTTTAAAGAGGCGTCTCTCTCAAAAAGAAAGGAGGTGTCATCTTCGCTTACCTCATAGACAAAAAACTTTTGGCACCATCCAAAATGTTCATCAATCTTCTCGTTCCCTTTTGAGGCAAATGCAATTTTCATATGACATACACCGTTATCTGTTTATCAATCACTTGAGAAAGCGCATCATACAGCATGCCATAGGTTCCCGTAAAAGAAAGAGAACAGCCGGCACAATTCCCTTGATAGACAAGCCTTATCTCCATATCATCATCATCGACAAACTCAACTAAGATGATATTGCCGCCATCTTTAAGCAAAATCGGTCGAATATAGCGATCGAGTGCATCTTCTATGATGGCTAGTTTTTCATCATAGGTTTTTTCTCTAAATATTTTGTTGCGCTCACTCTTTGAATCAATCGGCTGATCGAGTCCACCTAGCTGCATCTTTGCCATAGGATGACCATCTTTTGCAGCTTGCAGCATCGCAGAAAAGCCCTCTTTGAGTTGCTCCTTGTCGGTTCTATCTTTTAAGAGCCAAAGAGCGAGATGAAACGATGCATTTCTGTGCCCAAGAGCAAAAGCTTTTCGAAGATAAGAGAGTGCCTTTTGTTCATCCGTCTCAACACCTATATGATTTTGATACATAAGCGCAAGGTTATAGTAAGCAGAAGCGTTATCATGTGCGAGTGCTTTCTCAAACCACTCTTTTGCACTTACGATATCTTTTTGCACGCCTTCGCCTTTGAGATATAGCAACCCCAAATTTACCATAGCTTGGTCGCCATTCTTGCTTGCCGCCTCTTCTTCCCAAAGGTCAAGGGCACGCTTATACTCTCCTGCTTTATATGCTACAAGTGCTTCTTTGTGACTCATCTTTTCTCCTTTAACAGCATTCTAACTCACAGAGTTCCATAGCCGTTATTCCTTCTTCAAAATCATACTTCTCAAAAAGATCATAGATATAAAAGAGATTTGAGCAGACCTGATAGAGTGTATCTTTATGCTCTCCAAGCGAAAAAACCTCTCTATAGTTTTCCGGAATCATCTCCATAAATCTTGCCCAAAATTCATTTTTTGATTTTGGCTCGCTCTCAAAGAGTTTGTACATTGCATCTAAAACCATTGATGCATTTTCATAACAATCAATATTTTTAAAACTCACATACCTATCTCTTGTGGTCACTTGCATCAATCATCCTCACACCCGCAACTGCAACTTCCGGACTCGCCCGGATCTAAAAGTTCTTTGAAGTTACCCTCATCTAGTTTTGTAAAACCATTGCTCATAAACTCTTTATATATCTCATCTAGAGTGTGGATTTTCTGACTGCATGAAAAAACCTCAACGCCACTCTTGGCAAACTCTCTATAGACACCATCTCCCATATAATAAAAAAGTGTTTTGCTACTTCCTTTGCCGATCAAAAACTTTGCTGTATCTAGGCCATTACCACATCCATCATTTTTTATAACTTCAAAATCTCCAGATGCTACATCAAGCATCGCAAAATATGGAGCGTTTCCATAATATTTTGACATTGTTTGAGACTCTTTTGTATCTAATGGTATCGCTATCATATATCATCCCTTTTGGTTGTTACTTATTTTCTTCTATGCAAAAAGTGTTCTTTTGGAAAAATCCTTGGAATAGTAATTGCATTATAGATAATAGTATAATCAAAAAAATGGAAATTTGGACTACCTTATGGTAAATAGAAAACTGATAAAAGACCTACTTGATGAATCTGCTTGCTCTCACAACAAAGAGAAAAAGAGCAGTTGTGATAAGCCAAAACCGGGAGCAACAAACGGCGGATGTGCCTTTGAGGGCTCACAGATATCGCTTTTCCCTTATGCGGATGCGGTGCATCTTGTCCATGCTCCTGCAACTTGCCAAGGTGCTTCTTGGGAAACAAGAGCGACGCCTACGAGCTACAAAGGAGAGAACAATACTCCTCTTGGATACTGCACGGATGTTACAACGAACGATGTGATATTTGGAGGCAACAAAAAGCTCGAGGAGTCCATTGAATATATTGTCGCACATAAAACCCCAAAAGCTATATTTGTCTATGAGACTTGCGTGACGGCCATGATCGGTGATGATATGGATAATATCTGCAAGCGAATGCAGAAAAAACACAATCTCCCTATCGTAGTCGTGCATGCACCCGGATTTGTCGGGAGTAAAAATCTCGGTTCACGCCTAGGGGGCGAAGCTGTGCTTGAGCAGCTCATAGGCACAAGAGAGCCTGAGAGTATCCATCCATACGGGATAAACCTCATCGGTGAATATAATGTCACGGGCGATATGTGGCAATACACGCCTATCCTAGAGAAGATTGGCATCAAAGTTGTCTCTACGCTTGCAGGAGACGGCAGGATAGAGGATATACAAACAGCCCATAGAGCAAAACTCAATGTCATAGTTTGTGCCAAATCGCTCATCACTCTTTGCAGAAAAATGGAGGAGAAATACAGCATACCTCATGTCTCTGTCTCCTTCTATGGCAAAAGAGATACGACCAATGCTATTATGAGCATCGTCAATGCTTTTGGGGATGCCGCGCTTACTAAAAGAGCGAAAGAGATCATAGCCGAAGAGGAGGCAAAGCTCGATAAAGCACTCCGGCCATATCGAAAATTTTTCGATCATAAAAAAGCGATTCTCAACACAGGTGGC
Source organism: Sulfurovaceae bacterium (assembly GCA_037383745.1). Classification (GTDB taxonomy): domain Bacteria; phylum Campylobacterota; class Campylobacteria; order Campylobacterales; family Sulfurovaceae; genus BN30871. Next base: position 18,607 of record JARROQ010000005.1, on the reverse strand, counting down.
AACAAATCATGGTCCATCGCCTCTGCGCTTCAAGATATCGGTATCGAAGTTGTAGCTACAAGTATCAGAAAAGCAACGCTAGAAGATATAGAAATCGCCAAAGAGTATGTCCCTATCTTGATGAAGGTGCCTCAAGAAAAAAAGGTAAGTTATGGCGCCTATGGTGGACTCATCAATCTTGCAAAGGACGTTGCCAACGCAGTTCATAATCCCGTATTTAAAATCGTTGGGACTCAAGCTCCTTGGGAGGATTAAGGTAAAGAAAAGATAAATATAATAAACACAAATAATTCAAAATACACCTTATGGTATAATGATATGTATTTTTAATTAATTACAAAAAGGAAATAATAATGTATTGGAAATGGGAACCTTCGTATTCTGTTGGAATAGAAGTAATTGATCATCAACATAAACGACTTATAGAATACATGAATGAATTGAGCATAGCGGGGATGTACAAATCATTTGAAAACAGACAAAAAGTACAAGATGTACTCGAAAAACTGGTTGACTACACGGTATCACACTTCTCATTTGAGGAGCAACTCATGGAAGATGCCGGCTACCCTATACTCGCACCACATAAAAAAGTACACGAGTCTTTTGTCAAAAGAGTTGCTTTTTTTAAAGAGCGATTCGAAAATGGCGAAGATATTACAAAACAACTTATCATGGATCTACAGTTATGGCTTATCAACCATATCCAAAAAGATGATGCTGATTATAAAGAGCTTGTTCAAAAAGCATTGCTTAAAAAACAGATATCGCCGACAGATGAGGCAAAAAAGGATAAATGGCTCAGCTCTTTAGTAAAGAAATTCTTTAAATAATTGCTCTTTTTGGAATGCTTTGTGTATATGCTTAGATAACACACCATAAAGAAAGACAAACTATGGCAAAACTGCTTCAGATAAATCCACTCAAACTCTCCCAACCTATGGGAGCGCTTTTAGCATTTTTAGGTATCAAAAACTGTATGCCTCTCATGCATGGGGCGCAGGGGTGTGCTAGCTTCTCAAAGGTATTTTTTACACGACACTTCAATGACCCTATCTCCGTGCAGACAACCGCTGTCAATGATATCACGGCTGTTGTAGATGGGGGTGATTACTCTATCGGCGAAGCGATAAAGAACATAACTGCCAAAGTGACTCCCGATCTTGTCGGACTCTTTACAACGGGACTGACCGAGACCAAAGGGGATGATATCAAGGGTGCTTCACTGCTCCTAAAAGAGAAACAACGAATCGTCTATGTGCATACTCCTGATTTTGAAGGGGGACTTGAAAGTGGTTGGCAAAAAAGTACGACGAACATTATCGATCAACTTATAGTGCCTCAAAAAGAAATCAACTCAAAAAAGCTTTTACTCTTACCCAATGTAAATCTCACACCCATAGAGGTTGAGAAGATAAAGGAGACGATCGCGCTTTTTGGGCTGGAGGTTTTTGCACTTCCTGATCTAAGTGAGAGCTTAGATGGGCATCTTGGCGAAAAACAGGGTGCACTGAGTAGCGGCGGGATCGAGGTCTCTACGATAGAAGCGTTAGGAGACTGTGGAGTTGTATTTACGATTGGTAGAAGTATGGAGTCGTGCGGTTTAACATTTTTAGAGAAACAACCCAAAGCGCAGCATTTTCATTTTGACGGTATCAGCGGACTGATAGATAGTGACAGTTTTTACGGCACACTCCTAAGATACACGGAGATGAAAACACCTCCTGCATCGATAGTTCGCTGGAGAAAAAGACTCCAAGATGCACTTCTTGATACACACTTTTTGATAGGAAGTAGCACGATTATCATCGCTGATGAGGGCGATAAAACCTACTCCATCACAAGAGCTATCAATGAAGCCGGTGCCAATGTAAAGTATGCTTTTTTACCTACGAGAAATACTCTCGCAGAGAAGATAGAAGCCGAAAAAACACTCATAGGAGACTTTGAAGATGTCGAAACTCATCTAGATGAGTGCGAGATACTTATCTCAAACTTTCATGGTGAGCGTATAGCACACAAACACCATAAAGGCATCATGTTAAGAGGCTTTCCAAACTTTGAGGCTGTTGGCAATACGATGAAGAATGATGTGCTCTATGAGGGAAGCTGCTATCTTCTTTTTGAACTTGCAAACCTCATCAGAGAGCATAGAGAGATGCACTAATCAACATCACAAAATTTAAACTCTAAGCCCCTAGTCTTTTAAGTTCCCCGATACACTCGCTCTATTCTTTTTAAGCCATCAACCACTTCTTGTTCGCTTGAGTAGGTAAAGTTAAACCGTATCTCATCGCTCATCCTGCCATCTAGATAAAACTGGTTTGCAGGCACATAAACGACTTTTTCTTTCATGCATTGCTGCACCAAATCAAAGCTATCAACACCGCCAAGTGAACCAAAAACAAACATACCCCCTTTTGGTTGCTCAAACTGAAAATCACTCAGATGATTTTTTAAAGCTTTTGTGAAAAATTCCATCTTCATCTTATAGGCATCTCTTAACGATTTGAGATGTTTTTCATACCTTGTATGTTCTTCCAAGTAGTTATTTAAGATGTGCTGAGCGATACCGCAACTGTGCAGATCTATCGTCTCTTTGATCATCGTAAAGCGTTTAATCATTTCTTCATTTGCTCGTATCCAACCGATACGCAGACTCGGCGAGAGCGTTTTTGAAAAAGAACCAAGATGGAGACTATTCTCCGGAATCAACGCGCTGATACTCTTTGCTTTCTTCTCGAAATAGAGCTCACTATATGGCGCATCTTCCAATATATATCCGCCGTGTTTCGATACGCTTTTTGCCACTTCTGCCCTCTTTTCATCACTATAGAGCGAGCCTTTTGGGTTTTGAAAATCAGGGATAAGATAGGCCAATTTTATCTCCTCAAAAACCTTATCAAACCTCTCTATATCGATCCCATCATAATGCAACGGAACACTTTTCATATCTAAGTTATTCATCTTAAAAATATTGACAGCACCTATATAGGAAGGCTCTTCAACTAAGATTTTCTGATTTTGAAAATATTTTGCGATGATGTAGAGCCCCTGCTGGCTTCCTGTTGTGATGAGAATGTTTGAAGCTTTCGTCTCAAATCCTTCTTTGTTATAAAAGTCTGCTATCTTTTCTCGAAGCGGAGTTATCCCATTGCTTATGGTGTACTGGAGATTTTTAGGGTTTTCAAACGCCTTCTGGCTTGCTTTTTTCAAATCCTCTATCGGAAATAGACTCTCATCGGGTAGACCACCGGCAAAGGAGATCGTCTCGGAATCGATAGATTCGAGGATTTCTCGTATAAATGAGCGTTTCATTTTTTATCCTTTTTTCCACCATTTTAGTAGAAAAAAAGATCTATTTCTGCATATTTATTGCTCAAATAACTATCTATTCTTGCTCAAAATAAATATTAATCTTGCTATAATCACTGTATGAAGAAAGATACGATGCAACAACACACGAAAATCGCCAACGACATCATCTACTACATCTACAAGTACATCGATACCCATATAAACCTTGATGAGTTGAGCGAAGATCTAGGCGTGAGTAAGTTCCACATGCACCGAATCTTTAAAAACGAGTTTGGCAAAAATGTCTATGAAAGCATCAAATCTATCCGTCTGCAAAAGGCATCAAGCCTGCTTCTAACCAATAAAAATTCCACCATCACGCAGATAGCAAAAATGTGCGGTTACTCTTCGCAAACCTCTTTTAGCAAGGTGTTTAAAGAAAAATTTTTGATGACACCAAAAGAGTGGCGTAGCGGTGGATACAACTCGTATGCATATACCATCCTAACCAAATCAGAGAGTGCCTCAAACTCCACTGCCGACTTTAGCTCACTTGTACCGACTATCCTCAAAATGCCCCAGATGAGAGCATACTATATCAGGCATCAAGGGTATGACAGAAGCATTAAAGAGACTTGGCAAAAGCTCCAGACCTGGACGCTGTGCAACAATGTAGCGGAGTTTACACAAATCGGTCTACACCACGACAACCCGACCATCATTCCACTCAACGAGTGCCAATACATCGCCTGTGTTGTTTTGGAAAAAGAGATGAAAAATGCGACCTTACCGACGCTCTTGATACCGGAAGGAGTCTATGCAAAGTTTGACTTTAATGGAAAATACGGAGATGTTTTAAAGTTTATGAATTGGGTCTATTTTGAGTGGCTCATCAAAAGCGGGTACGAGACCACAACGAACCCTTCTTATGCTATCTATCATAAAAATCACTTTTTATCGGACGATGAGAGGTTTGAGCTGAGTTACTATATCCCCATAAGACTCTAGTTGCTTTTTTTACTTTTTCTTGCTTAATTTAATGATTTAAACAGAGGAAACAAAGGAATCAAGGGCAACAATCACAACCCATGCTCTTCTATCATAAACCCGTTAATCAACATCACAAAAGTCAAGCTCTAAGCCCTTTGGTTTTTTAAGATCACTATTGTTGTCGATATAGAGTGTTTTTAAAGCTTTGATTTTTTGAAGTGAATCGGGAAGCATATCTAGCAAATTGTCTTCTACATCAAGTTCTACAAGATTTTCAAGCTTTCCAATGCACTCCGGGATTTTTTTAAGCATGTTGCCTGATGCGCTCAAGTATTTAAGGTTTTTCAAATTACAGATATCATCGGGGAGTGTCTCAAGAGCGTTATCATCAAGCGTGAGTATCTGCAAATCCTCTAATTTACTCAAATCAAAATCCAAGGAAAGCAACTCATTGTTGTTGAGATTGAGTCTTAAAAGCATATCGTGCGACTCCAAAGAGGGGAGGTTTGTAATGCGATTTCCCTCCAAAAGAAGCGTTTCAAGCTCTTCTATCTCCGATATCGAATCAGGAAGTGCTACAAGCTTATTGTAGGAGAGATCGAGATAATAGAGTGCTCTCATATCGCCAAAAACATCGGGAAGCTCTTGTAGCTCATTGGTATCGAGCGAGAGATAGAGCAGTTTTTTGAAGTTTTTCAACTTTTCATCAACACTTTGGAGCAAATTTGCAGCTATTGTAAGCCTTGTAAGCCCTTGAAGTTCATAAAAACTTTGGGGTAACTCTTTTAGGTGATTACCGTTAAGATTTAACACTATGAGCGACTTTAGATTGCCGAAATTCTCAGGAAGCGATTCAAGCAGGTTATTTTCACACTGTAAGTTTCGTAAATTTTTCAATTCGCAGATACTTTCAGGGAGGCGTTTAAACCTATTGCCCGATATCTTAAGAACACCTAGATGTTTGAGCGCGCCTATACTCTCGGGTAAACTGTTAAGCTTTTGCTTAGTGAGATCTAGGGTTGAGAGCTTCTTTAGGGTTTCGATATCTGTCGGGATCTTTGTTTCAAGTCCTTTCGATTTGACCCATCGTATAAAATCATTCATTCCATTATCACTCATCATCGCCTCCCTCCTTGATCTTTCTTTGCTCGATTAAAAAATCGATCTCATCGTAGTCGATCTCTCCAAATTGAACCATATCAAAAAGCCGCATAAGCGGTCTTCTACAGCATGTCTTATTGCAACCTGTGACCAATTTTTTTGCCTTCTTGTACGGCAAGGTTGTTTCGGAAAAGAGTGCGATTGCCTCATCGACGCTCTTGTCGCCACATTCGCAGATTATTTTATCGCCGATTTTATTCATATGATCATTTTAAAAATGCATACTGCTCGCGCATCTTGACAACTTCGCGCATCGCTTCTTGAACCTGCTCGCTCAATGCAGGCAATTTGACATAATCAACCCAGATCGTATCTTCTACGATATCATGAATCTCTCCTGCGATTTCACTTACTTTTCTCTTCTGTTTTGCAAACATCTTTTTGATCTCTTTTTCATCTATTGTCGTATCCATTATAACTCCTTTAACTATTAAAATCCATAGATCATTTCGAGATTTATATCGGGCTTCTCATTGAGATACATGAGATTATAATTTTGTGCATATCTAAACCCGTGTGCACTATAAAGGTCAGTAATCTCTTTTACCTTGGCAGGAATAAACGCTATGATCTTTTTAAGTCCTCGATGATGGATGAGTGCTCTAAGCAATTTTTGCGCATCCTCAAATGCTGATGATCGCATCACCCAAGGAGATATCTTGATCGTACTTTTATTGAGAGCATAAGAGTGCTGATACCCGTTTGGCGTACTTAAAACAAGCGATGAAGATTTCATCATCATATGTGTGATATAAAAGAACCTCTCATCTTTGTAGGCTTCCCTGTCAGTCATTCTCAAAGGCTCCATATATTCTGTACTTGATATGTTTGAAAAATTTGTACTAAATAACCCGACATCATGGCCCTCATAGAGTGCCTTATGAAATGGCGCGAAAGATTTAAATCCAAATGCATCAAAAAGTTCTCTCTCCTCATCACTGACCAATACAAGAATGCTCTTACCACTCTCATCGATATTTTTCAAAAGTAGTGCAAGCAGTCTCTTTTTATCATCACTGCTTAGCTCTTGCTTGTAGCAAAAATTATTGATAAGCACGGCTTTATCAAACCTAAATGCGCTTATCATACCAAAGAGCTCTCCATCTTTGTATGCACCAAAAGAGTGGCTTTTATCTTGCTGCCATGTTTTGATGAGCAGATTTGTATCACACAATACGGAGCTACCAAAATCCTCTACAGCACTCTCAAAATTTTCGTTATGCCACCCTACGAACATAGATAAAGCTCTTTTAACTCAATAGGCTCAAGAACTTTTTTTCTCGTTGTTACGATCTCTCTAACTTTTGGAAGCAACAGTGTGAGTTTCTTTTTATCAGTAACAACACCTAAAGAGTTGAGGTGATATTTGAGTGTAGAGGTGCCTGAGTGTTTGCCTATAGGGAAGCCTCTTAAAAGCCCCACCTCTTCGGGGCAAAATGCCTCATAGGAGGATTGGTTTTTCATCATACCGTTTGCATGGATGCCTGATTCATGTGAAAAGATATGCGCACCGACGATAGGGAAGTTATTGTCAATGGGTCTATTTGCTGCTCTGCTTACCGTGCCTACTAATTTTTTAAGCATGAGTGCATCGATCACTCTTGACTCATCAAATTGATGTGTTAAGCTCATAAGCACCTGCTCAAAAGAGGCATTGCCGGCTCTCTCACCAAGTCCTATAACAGTCGTATTAACACTTTTTGCGCCCGCTTCGATACCTGCGATAGAGTTTGCCGTCGCCATACCAAAGTCATTGTGCATATGCATCTCGATATCAAGTAGATTGAGACCGGATAACTCTGAGATATTGTTAAATGTCTGGTTTGGAGTCAAGATACCAACGGTATCACAATAGCGAAATCTTTGCGCACCATACTCATCTCCTAGGACGAGAACATCTTGTAAAAATCCGATATCGGCTCTGCTCGCATCCTCTCCGCCGATACAGACGAAAAGCCCCTCATCTTTAGCGGCCTTTATCACGGTTTCAAGATTTTTTAAAAGCTTTGTTTTATTGCCTTTGTATTTCACATCGATAAGAACATCGGATGTAGGGATAGAGAGATCGACTGCTTGGACACCACAATTGATGGAAGCCTCCAAATCACGCATCGTTGCACGATTCCAACTCATTGCAGAGATCGGCAAATCAAGTGCTATGATCGCTTTGATATCTTCTTGTTCTTTTTTTCCCATAGCCGGGATCCCGACCTCTATCTCATCGGCACCTGCTTTGTATAAAAGCTCGGCGATTTGTAGTTTTTCATGGGTATTAAAAGCAACAAACGGTGCTTGTTCCCCGTCTCGTAAAGTTGTATCATTGATTAGGGCCATCGTATCGCCTCCCTATTTAATATATTCTATAGAGTACTATGCAAGAAACATTCCGCGATATAAAAATGACGATGAGGGCGAGCTTATCCTACCTCAACCTCATCTTTGAAAAAGAACTTTTGAGCTGCTTCAAATACAGAATGTTCGATTGGCTTTTGCGCATAACTCTCATCACAGATAAGCTCTATCGATTTAAGCTCATCCATCGGACACTCGCCGATTTTTTCAGTCAAGAGGATGTCCACATCTTTGAGTGTTGTTTTGATCTCCTCTATAGGATTATTCCCGTCACAATTTTCAGGTCCACTACAGTAGGCACTCTCTATCTTTCTATGCATCACAAAACGAATCGCCTTATCGCCTACTTCGTAGATCAAGAACTCCTGTGCACTCCCAAAATGCATATTGATAAGCCCTTCGCCTGCTGTTGTCACGGCAACAAGTTTTGTCTTGCCGTTTGAGCTTAACTCCTCTTTGGAAGCCTGTTCGATGTTGATGCGATCATTCGCTTTTGCTAGAGCCGCTCTCCATGTCTCGATCTTTTGATGGAATGCCTCTCTTGATTTGATATCGTATCGCTCTTGAAGCGTATCAAAATCCATAGAAGCAAAGCTCTCTTTGGTAAACTCGTTGCCTCTATCTTCTCCTATAAGTCCCACAGCATCGGCGCGACATTGGCGACAGTGACTCATCAGCTTCATATCCATCCCACATGCCTCTTGTGCTTCCATAACCTCTTGATCGGTTGCGCTGGGCACACCGTCAAGTCCAAATTTTGTTCCAAATTCAGGGCTTGAAAGCAGTGGCATAATGTTGTGCAAGAAGACATTGAGTTCTTTGAGTTTTTTAGCAACATTAGGGAGGTCTTTATCATTCACTCCGGGGATCAAAACAGAGTTTGCTTTGACTAAAATGCCCCTGTCAGTAAGCATCTTGATGCCCTCAAGCTGTTTTTCAAGCAGTATCTTCGCGCCCTCAGCTCCTCTTACTTTTTTATGATTCCAATGCACCCAAGGATATATTTGTGAGCCGATTTCCCCTGAGGCATCTACGGTATTGATAGTCACAGTGACATGATCAACATTGTATTTGACGATCTCATCGATAAACTCCGGCAATCGCAAACCATTTGTAGAGAGACAAAGTTTCAAATCAGGTGCCTTCTCTTGCAAAAGTCTCAATGTCTCAAAGGTCTTTTTCGGATTTGCAAGTGCGTCTCCGGGTCCTGCTATCCCCACAACAGAGAGTTGCTGTATCTCGCCACCCACATAGAGCACTTTTTTTACTGCCTCTTCAGGTTTAAGTTTACCGCTTGTTACGCCGGGGCGACTCTCGTTTGAACAATCATATTTTCTATTGCAGTAGTTACATTGGATATTACAAGCAGGCGCAACTGGCACATGAATCCTCGCATAATGCTGGTGTGCGCCTTCACTATAGCACGGGTGATTATTTATCTTTTCTTGAACCTCTTGTGCTTTAGGATCGCTCAGATCAAGTCCGCTTGATGTAGGGCATGCGCAGCTCATAATATCTCCTTTTATACACTTACCGGCTGGTGAGCTTCTCTCTCTTCTAAAGATATGCTCTCTCTAAAAGATTGTGGTTTATTCTCCGGTGAGAATATCCCTTTTTTAGGGTGTACTCGTATGCTATACACACCATTCTCGTTTCCTTGTAGATAGTACTCATTAAATTCTGCCGTATAAGGCATATCCCAGACGATAGCACCCTCAGTTGGACATACATCTGCACACTTAGGTACTGTTGAATCGACACACTCTATACATTTTTCAGGCTTCACATAAACAAACTCTCCACCTTCGATAGGGCTCTCATCAGCATCGACTATTGCCGTTGCCGGACACTCATCTATACATGTGTTACAATTGATACATTCATCAGTGATCATTACTGCCATTTGATATACTCCTAAATTTGATATACCAATACATATACATTATCCGTTCCAAAAAGAGAAAAAAGAGAAAAAAATTTAAATTATTTTACGAAAAGGGGTCATTTTTGAGGCTATAAAACCATTTTTAAGATAGAAAGAGTGTGCTTTTTCGTTGCTCATATCGGTAAGCAGTGTAAGTCGTTTTAACTGTTGCTCTTTTGCGAAACGGGTAGCAAACTCCAAAAGAGCGCTCCCTATCCCTTGTGCTCTAAAATCAGGATGCACAATCATATCTTCTAACATCCCAACTCTCCCTCCAAGGGCTGTTGAGAGGCTATAGAGAATACTTATCATGGCAATTGGCACATCATCATTTGTAGCGATAAGGATATGTCCTATAGAGGAGTCATTCATGATCATAGTCAGTGCTTTTTCTTGCAAGGAGCTACTTGGAGCGAACTCCTCTTCTTGCTCAAAGAGGCAAGATAAAAGTTGGCACAAAAAAGGGATATCTTCTCTTGAGGCAGCTCTAAAAGATATCTCCTTATCCTTCTTCATTCTCTTTGGCATACTCAAAAATCGGCTCCTTGCTACCCTCTACATATCCTTTTGTGATCGTACACTTCACAACATTTTCAGAGGATGGCGTATCATAGAGAAGCGGAAGCATCATCTTCTCTACTATCGCACGAAGTCCTCTTGCGCCAATGCCTTTATCATAAGCGCTCTGCGCTATCTCTTTGAGTGCGCCATCATCAAACTCAAGCTCGACACCATCAAGCTCAAAGAGTGCTTTATACTGTTTGATAAGTGCATTTTGCGGCTCTTTGAGTATGCGTACAAGTGCTGAGACATCCAAATCTTCAAGTCTAGCAATGACCGGTATCCTCCCTACAAACTCAGGAATCAACCCGAAAGAGATAAGGTCTTTTGCCTCGATATCTTTTGAAGCAAGAGGCGCATCTTCTGATTTTAAAAATCCTACATACGGGCTCTTTTTGCCACCGCTCATTTTATCGAACAACCCTACGAATGCACCGCCACAGACAAAAAGAACATTTTTGGTATCAAACAAAACGGTATCAGTCGATGCATTTTTACGACTCCCTTTGATCGGAACATAAACTTCTGAACCCTCCAATATCTTTAAAAGCCCTTGTTGCACCCCCTCACCGGAGACATCTCTTCCACTTACCGAGCTCTCATGATGCTTGGCAATCTTATCAATCTCATCTATGTAGACGATACCTTTTTGCGCTCGCTCAACATCATAATCACTCGCCGCTAAAAGCCTAGAGAGGATCGATTCGACATCTTCACCGACATAACCGGCCTCGGTAAGCGCCGTAGAATCCGCGATAGCAAAAGGAACATCCATGATTTTTGCCAAAGACTTTGCCAAAAGTGTCTTCCCGCTACCCGTAGGTCCGATGAGCATGATGTTACTTTTTTCTATCTCTACATCATTATAGTTTGCCTTATCTATCCTCTTATAGTGAGAATAAAGCGCAACAGAGAGTACCTTTTTTGCATCCTCTTGTCCTATCACATGCTTATCAAGATACTCTTTGATCTGGTGTGGTTTTGGCAGTCCCTTTTGAAACTCCTCTTTGTTCCTTTTGATCTTCTCTTTTTTGATGATCTCAGAACAGTTTTCGACACACTCATTGCAGATGTTAGAATCCTCTGCACTAAATAGCTTCAATACTTCTTTTTTGGATTTTCCGCAAAAATCACACTTTAACTCTTTGCGCATTGTATAGCCTTGATAAAATCATTGATCTCTGCCCTGTGAGCTTTAAGATCATGCTTTTCTATGAAACTTTGCTCTTTTTTACTCAGCTCCTCTTTTGGCTCAACCACGATACCGCCTTTGAGCCCTAGAGTAATCTCGTTAGCAACCATCCTAAAAGTATCTCGTCCAAAATCGATACCTAAAAAGAGATAAGATTTCTCTTGCTTATATTGCTTCAAAAACGGGGGCAATGCATAGCCTCCCATCGCCTCGGTGAGCCAATCGACAAAATCAGCATCGCTTACGATAAAATCCATAGCCGGCACGGTTGAGCCCATAGGCTTAAAGAGGATTGGGATATCCGCATTAAGCTTCTCTTTCTCTACTATATTATATTGCTTTGTGTCTACATCGTAGAGGTAGATGACAAATCTATCATAACCGCCCATCACCCTAGAGACTCCCGTAATCATAAAGTGAGGAACATCCTCATAGACCTTGCACGCACTGTCATCCATATTTGTATCGATCATATATGGAGGCTGTATCTCTTTTAGAAATGTATATACAAGCGGCACTTCATACTCTTTGGAGCTATAGATATGGTTTGTCATCTGCACGATAAACTCTCTGCCTTTTCTCTGCTCCAAACTCATCGCCGCACGCGAATACTCATACATAAGTCTTGAGCTCATGGCTCTGCCGTTATTGAGCGCTAAAACCATACTGTCGCTATCAAAGGGGAGCGTACTCCCGTCTTTTGCGATCACTTCTTTAAAAACGCCCATTCCTAAAAAAGGGACGAGTGCGCCGCTTTTTAGGTCTTCTACTATATTATCCATGACAACCAACTCCCGTGTATACCACATATGCTTTGTTGAGCTCTAAAGCCAATCGTTCAAAATCGAACCCGTCTTCTAAATTTTCCGGCATATCGACATAAAATATCGCGCCCTCTTTGCTGATAAGAAATAGTGACTTGCAAAGATCCTGTGCCATACTTCCTGTTACAATTTTCGTTCCGTACATTCCGCTGAACTCTTCTTGGCTATCAAAAACTACTTCTAATTTTTGTAACTTTTTAAGACTCTCTTGCCCCTCTTGTCTTCTCTGATCCAAGATAAGGTAACAGTGGATAGGCACTTTAATAGCACTTAAAAATTTATCAAGCGCAGCTACTTCATCGAGTAGTATTTGCGGCAAAGAGATAAGCAAAGTCATAGAGTCGTCTCCATGACTTCTCTTTATCTCTAATGCTTCTTTCTCTATGGTTTCAACCTCTACATTCTCAGCCATATAGCCGACATCTATAAAATCATCGGTAATCTCGAGTGTCTCACCTTTGTAAAATATCTTACTCATAGCTCATCTCGCCGCATCGCTTCAAGAGGGGGTATGAGCATTCTCATCTCTTCGGCACTTATGCCATCTTCGCTCCCCATTAAAACGATTCTCTCAATCGTATTTTCCAACTCTCTGATGTTGCCCGGCCATGGGTAATGCATCAACTCATCCATCGCCTCATCGGTGATGACAACCGATTTTTTGTGATTGCTCATAGCGCGTTTTAAAAAGAAATTTGTCAAGAGTTTGATATCATCACCTCGCTCTCTAAGCGGTGGTAAATCGATAGGGATGACATTGAGTCTATAGTAGAGATCCTCTCTAAATTTCCCCTCCTTGACCATCTCCTCGAGTGGTCTATTTGTTGCCGCAATCAGACGGACATTGATCTTGATAGTCTTACTACCGCCGACACGCTCAAACTCTCTCTCTTGGAGTACACGCAAAAGTTTCACTTGTGCAGAAGCAGAGATATCACCTATCTCATCCAAAAAAAGCGTCCCTCCATCGGCAAGCTCAAATCGCCCTTTTCTCATATCTTTTGCGTCTGTAAAGGCGCCTTTTTCGTGACCAAAAAGCTCGCTTTCTATCAGCGTATCTGAGATCGCTGCACAGTTAATCTTGATAAAAGGCTCATCGCACCTTTTGCTTCTTTTGTGAATCGCCGCAGCAACAAGCTCTTTTCCTGTCCCGGTTTCTCCGCGAACAAGCACGGTCACATCAGATTGGGCTATGCGCTCTATCGATTTGAAAACATGTTGTATCTTTGGATGCTCACCGACGATATCTCCAAAATTATGCACTTTTGAATCCCACTCCATCTTATAGTAGAGTTTCAAATCTTGAAGTTTTTGCTTCTCAGCTTCTGAGGAGATATGTGAATACATCGCTTGTGCAAAGAGTGAGCTTATGATAGTCAAGATTCTCACCGTCTCTTCAAAGTCTATCTTTGTAGTCTTTGTCAAGTTAACACCAAGCACTCCGATTACCTGATCATCGACTAAAAGTGGAACAGCGATATATGATATCGTGCTTGCATTTCTATTGCCTGCTTTGTTTAAAAAGAGGATATTGTTGTGTACATTCTCGACAACGATTGGCTCTTTACTTTGCGCTGCAAGCCCTGTTGAGCCTTCTCCTATCTTATAAGAGGCGAGCTCTTTTTGAAACTTATTGAAGTTTAAAGAGGCAAAGACATTTAGTGTCTCATTTTCTAATTTATAGATAACACAGTTATCAAGTTCGAGTGAATTCTTTAGAGCACCAAGACAATTTTCAAATGACTTTACTATGTCTCTAGAATCAGACATATAATTTGCGATATCGTAGAGTGTTGAAAGCTCTTTTTGTATCAGACAAATATCGCACTCTGCTTTCATGCATTCTCCTATTATGGCTCAAATTTGTTTATTTATTATACAGCTATTGCACCTATTTTGGCAGTTTACTATGATTAAAAAAGCATCAATCAGATATTTTTTTGCACACCTCTTCTTTTGGAAGATTTTTTGGTCCGGGCTTTATCCACCAAGTCTCACCGTTACTAAGCTCGACCTCACCACCCCACTCTTCATTACTATCAAACTCTATAGTTTTGATAATCTCCTCCATATCTTTCTTTGCGATATAGAAATATATCTCTCCATCGTTCTCTCTTAGCATAACCTTTGCCATCTTTTCTCCTTTTGTTTTAAGTTAATTTGTTTTTGCGTTAAAAATCTTTCGAATCTTATAGAGCAATCTATGTTCTTTGAAAAACACTCGCAAGATAGCTCTTTTGAGCTCTTGAACGACGATTGATTCTGCATATTTAGGATTGCTCTCTTTATGGTCTACTCTAAAATGAGCGCCTCTACTCTCCTCACGTTTGAGTGCTGAGAGTATCACAGCTTCTGCTATCTCGGTCACATTTCTAAGCTCTAAGATAGAGATAAGCTCGACATTATTGGTACGCTCCTTGCCTATGCAGTGTAGTGTCGGCACTTCACTTCTAAGGTAACTGATATAGTCATATGCTTTCTCCAGCCCCTTTTGTGTTCTTTTGATACCGACATTAGAGAACATTGTATTTCCAAGACTAATACGCATCGCATTGAAGTTTTTGGAGGTATCTTTATCAAATATCTTATCGACAAGTTCGATATCTTTTATCACTTTGCTATAATCTATCGGGTAAAAATCTTTCGTCCTACTATATGCAAGCGCTCTTGTGCCTGCAAGCTCCCCGAAAACAGCCCCTTCTAGTAGTGAATTGCCGCCGAGCCTATTGGCACCATGCACACCATTTGCGGCACACTCACCACAAACAAAAAGTCCTTTTATCTCTGTATTGACTCTATTGCTTGTCTCGATGCCCCCCATCGTATAGTGCGCTACAGGTTTGATGGGTAGAAGCTCGCATGTCACATCGATCCCTGCTTGTAAAAAAGCACTTTTATAAAGAGAGGGAAGCTTCTTCTCTATGAGCTCTTTGCCAAGATGCCTCAGGTCGATAAAGACTTTTTTGCCGTTTTCTATCTGCTCAGCGATTGCTCTTGAGACTACATCTCTTCGCTCTAACTCATCAACAAATCGCTCGCCCTCATCATTGACGAGATAGCCACCTTCGCCTCTCGCGGCTTCACTCACAAGATTGCTACTCTTTGCAAATCCCGTTGGATGAAATTGCACAAACTCCATATCTTGCAGACGCAATCCGGCACGTAGAGCTATAGCAAGCAGATCGCCTGTATAGTCAACGGCATTGGTACTAAAACCTCTATAGATACCGGCGTATCCACCCCCTGCTAAGATAACTGACTTGGCAGGATAAACAACCACGCTCGAGTCAAACCGCCTCAATGAGACGACGCCACTTACCTTGGAGTGATGAAGAGCTAGATTCATGATGAAGTTATTGACCAAAAACTGCACGCCTAAGCTTTTTGCACGCTTGATAAGCGCTTGTGTGATCGCTGCACCCGTTTTATCGCCCACATAGCATGTTCTTTTAGCACTCCCGCCGCCAAAACTTCTTTGTGCGATATTGCCTGCATCATCTTTGTCAAACTCGACACCAAACTCCGTCAATTTTTTGATGATATGGGGTGCCCTTTTGCACATATACTCTATGCTTTTTTTATCCCCGAGTCCTGCTGCACTTTTGAGCGTATCATCCATATGTTTTTGTAACTCACCATGATCATAGGGGTCTAAAACAGCGTTAATCCCACCACTCGCAAGTGAGCTATTTGATTTGAAGAGATTGCCTTTTGTGATGATAGCAACCCTATTTGTAGAACTTTTCGCTTCGATAGCCGCCATCAATCCGGCGATGCCGCCTCCAACGACCACAACATCATAGATCATAGCTACACCTTATAGAGAAGGTCATAAAGATTTTGCGGTGTCGCACTAATCTTTCCTATCTCTACATTTTCTTTGATATGTACCGGTACTTTTGAAGCAAAGAGTCCGCTGAGTATGCCTCTTGTCGAGCGCACAAACTGCAATGCAAGCTGGATATCATTTTTGAGTATCATCTGTTTATCCAAGATAAAGCCCACCTCAGGAGTAAATGATTTTTTAAAAAGGTTCATCTGCAAAAGCGATGAGCTACCTATCATATCGACACCGACTCTCTTTGCTGCTTGCATCAGCGTACATGCCTCGCCCTTTACCTTTTGAGTTTGGAGTGTATAGGCATGTGTTTTTGCGAGGTTAAAAGGCGCTTGGATATACCTAAATCCATGCTCTTTACCACCAACTTTTTGTGCCACATCCATCAATCGCTCTAGGCTAATGTGCTCTTCATGTGTCTCATCAAGCAAAAATGCATTCCAAGTTGCCACGCCATAATAATGAAAAAGCCCCTGCGCTCTAAGTGACTCGAAACGCTCAAATATCTTCTCTATCGCTTCATAAAAAGCCTCTTTACCAAGTCTTTTAAGTTGCATCTCCGGATTGTGTAAAAAGTAGATGTCAAGTGCATCAACCCCGAGCCTCTCCAGTGAACCCCTACAGGAATACTCCAAAAAATCAGGGCTCATACAGTGCTGATCAAGCTCGATCTCCTCTTTGGAAGCAAGTTTGGACTTGAGTATGTTTTCTTCTATCCACACATAAGGATTTTTAGGGAAGGGATAACAAAGGGGGATGAAACCGCCTTTTGAGCAGATGATAAGTTCTTCTCTGCTTGCCTCGCCACTCTCAAAAAGCTCTCTAAGTGCTTCGCCGATCTCTTTTTCACTCTCGCCGTACCGATAATTTGATGCTGTGTCTATGAGATTGATGCCACTTCTGATCGCCTGTTTCACACCCTCGATGTAGTGAAAAACATAGTTCTCCTCTTTGTAAGGCTCTTTGTTGAAAGTGCCAAGCCCAAGCTTTGAGAAGATGAGATCGTTTGACTTTGCATAGAAATCCTTATAGTGTGAAAACTTCTTTGCAAACTGATAAGTGGCACTTGGCGTCGCACAATTCATAGCTATACTTTTATCCATCAAATTTTGACTTCTTATATGCATAAAGTGTTCCTAGCTTACCACTTCTTAAGGATTGCCTTGGGCTACAAGCATTCTATCTATCCAATCATTTTCCTATTTATTATAACTTATTGTCATTAAGAGCTCGAAATGATACGCATTCGCAGGGAATAAGTATTTGTTCCCCTGCGGAAGAAGTAGGCCAAGTTAAATTCTAATTTTTCGTATCAGACACTTCGGCGATAATAACTCCAAAGATACTATCGTACTGCATTAAGCCTTTTGAGGGAAGATAAATTCGAGAAACAAAGCCATCTAAGTAGAGGGCATCTTTGCATCCTTGCTTTTTAAAATATGTAGCAAAATTGTAAAAATTGATTTTTTCTTTAGATATGGCGAAGAGCAAATCTCCATTTGGTAGTATACCTACACCATTTCTGATGTATACATTTTTTGAATCAGGCATAAACCTATGATGTAGTTTGCCATCTATCACGAGCATTGGACCTGATTGTGTTGCGTAATTTATATCCTCTTTATAGACAAAATCCTTGGTTGGCACAACAGAAGCCTTTCCGCTTTTTGTAATACAAAAAACTCCAATAGGCTGCATATAAAAATTGCCATATGCTTCTTGTGTCCGGTTTACTGTTTTGAACATTTTCCCTTGCTCTATGTAGAGTCCTTGAGGGGAGAGGTCTTGCTCGTACATACCCCCATTTATCGCAAAAAGAAGTTCTTTGTTGTTCTTTTGAAGTGAAACTTTTAAGTTCGCAAAATTTTTATAATGCTGCCCCTGAGAGTCTTTGTGATAAAAAGTAATATTTTTTGCTGGTACAGTATAGGAGACAATAGATGTGTCAAGTTGGGTACTTCATAACATTTTAGTAGCGCATATTTGGCAATGAAGCCATTGCAAGCACAAAGATTACTGCACCGCCAATAAGGATTGCAAAAAAGCAACCTGCAAAGAGTGCGATGAGAGCTCTCATATTTCTAAATTTGGAAAACCCTATAGAGATGAGGAGGAGCGCGACGACACCCGGCACGAAAAAGATCCATGGCTTCAACTGAAAATCCAAGATAGATTCAAGCCATCTATAGACAAAAGGAGCCCATGACTCCATACTTATCGTGATGATCGCGAACAAAATTTGGGTGAAGAAGCCTATGAAAAAGGGGAGAATCAACTTCTTCATTGTAGGGTTCCATGATCGAGTAATAAAAATAAACTAACACTCATAATTCTTCCTTATTTTTTCAATTCAACTAAGCCATTGTATCATCGATTGTGCATCTAGCGCTCCGGAAATTCTTTTATGCTCTTTGCCGTTTTTAAAGAGTATCATAGTTGGGATGCCACTAATATTATATCTGCTTGCG
>JARROQ010000004.1:0-23835 GCA_037383745.1 Sulfurovaceae bacterium | reverse complement strand
AAAATCTTGCAGTGCAATATCCGCTCTACTCCACTGAAAAAATGCAATCGTCGCTATCAATAAAATAAGCGTAATAAATATCTGTATATTAATGTTTTTTAGCATTGTATAAAATGTCTTTATTTTTATCATATACTTTGCTTCCGACTTCAAAAATACCCAAAAGTGTATGGAAAAGATTATCTTGAGAAAACTCTTTATCTTTATAGGCATTGAGTTTTTTGATATCAATATCCTTTTTCATCTCCCCACCAAACCACATGACAGAGGCTATATGCTTTTGCGTCTCAGGTGCGATGAGATAAGGCATACCGTGAAGATAGAGCCCATTCTCGCCCAAACTCTCGCCGTGATCACTCATATAGATCATGGCCGTTTAGCTGATTTGTTTTGCAGACAGGGGTAAATTTCTCAAACTCTTTTGGGTAGCGTTTATAGTATGCAGGACCGTGATTGCCCATTTGATGTAAAACAATCAGTATATCTTCGCCTTTATGTTTTTTGATATATGCATCTAACCCAACAAGCATACCCTCGTCTCTACACTCATCACTGTCGCATATTGTATTTGTCTTTGGTGTCCTATAGTCTTCAAAATCAACCCTTAAAGCAACACCTTTTGAATCGGAGTTATTATCACGCCATAAGATATTGACAAAACCCGTATGCTTTAAAACATCTATGACATTTTCCGTCGTTATTCCCCTTTCATGGTCATAATCTGCGCGATCAAATACGGAAAACATACACGGTACCGATTGTGCCGTTGCTGTTCCGCAAGAATGCACATCGGAAAAATTGATGATATCCTCTTTTTTTAGAAGTGGATTGGTCTCTCTCTCATAGCCATTGAGAGAAAATCTATCTGCCCTTGCCGCCTCTCCGACAACCATGATTACAAGCTCCGGCCCCTCTGCTTCTCCGGAATCTCCTTCGTGAATGATTTTGGCATCTTCGCCTAAAGGTTTGACGATAATCGGACCGCTATTAAATGTTGCATTTGTATATTTTCCGATACTATATATCCAATAGATAGGATTTACATGATAACGCAAAGGTTTATGCTCTCTAAAAAAAGAGGTATAAAATTTACTAAAAGAGAGTAGGAGAATAACAATGACCAATAAAGAGAATCCAAGTGCTTTTATCTTGCCAATCAACTCTTGCTTGAAAGTTCCTTTCTCTATTTTTATTTTGTAGATGATCAACGAAGGAATAGCTCCCAATAATAGAACATAAACAACAAGCTTCCAACTAAATAGATCCAATGATTCATTCAGGTTTGTCTGCATCGCATTTCTAATCATCTCGCTATCAATGACTACACTATAAGTATCCATAAAATAAGCAGCGAATGATGAGATAATGAGCGTGATAATCAAGAGAGGCTTCAGAATAAGCCTGGTACTCAATAGCGTAAAGAAAAAGATGAGAAAAGAGATCAAAACCAGTGTAATTGATATGATATAAACAGGACTATAGCCTGTAAATCCATATACACCTATGACATTTTTGAAAAATGAGTAGTTGAAAAAAAGTGTAAAGAAGATCGCCACATAAAAAATCACTCTACTCGATGTTATATTTCCCATAAGTTCCCTTTTTATAGAGAAAAATTATATATGAGTAGAATTAATGGCTCAATAATAGAGCATTAACAAAATAAACTTTATATTGTTTTTGGCTATCATTCCAATAAACAATTAACAAAGAGAGAGACAACTATGGAGTGTGAATTTCCAACCGAAAATGCAACGAGCGAAGAGATAGAAAAGATATTTGAAAATACAAAAACGATAGCGATTATCGGCTGCTCGCCTGATGAAAGTAAAGCCAGCAATATGGTCGCAAAGTATCTTAAAAATGCAGGATTTCAAATCGTACCCGTCTATCCGAAAGAAGAGGAGATACTCGGTGAGAAAGTCTATAGAAGCTTAAGTGATATCCCTTTTAAAGTCGATATGGTCGATATATTTAGAAAACCTTTAGTAATAAAAAGCGTCATTGAAGAGGCGATTAAAAGAGGTGATGTCGATACGATCTGGACACAACTCGGGCTTGTCAATAATGAAGCTGCCAAGATGGCTGAGGTAGCAGGAATGCATGTCGTACAAAACAAATGCACCAAGATAGAACACCAAATGATTACGGCTTGATTTTTAAAAAGACTCCGCTCTCCATATGTGTTGAATAAGCAAACTGATCAAACATTGCTGCACTCACAACCTCATGTGTCCGGCATAGCTCCTCTAAGTCTCTTGTGAGTGTTGCAACATTACAAGAGATGTAGATGATATGCTCCATGCCGGCGATAAGTTGAAGCGTATCGCTATCCAACCCTGCTCGCGGGGGATCAACAAGAGCTAGATTAAAATCATAGCTATCAAGATCAACCCCTTCAAGACGATGAAATACCCTTTTGCGAGCCAAGGCTTCAGTCATCTCTTCTGAAGATAATCGCACAAAAGAGATATTATCAATCTTGTTTGCCTTGCAATTCTCTTTAGCATTTTGGATCGACTTTTTAGATACTTCAGCAGCTAAAATTTTACTAAAATAGCGTGAAAGCGGTATCGTGAAATTGCCAAGCCCGCAATAACTTTCGAACATATCTCTACCCTGAATCGTGCTCGCTTGTTTGCATGCCCAAGTAATCATCTTGGCATTCACGCTTGCATTTGGTTGTATAAAACCACCATCCATATAGGTGTACCAATAGCTCCGATCTTCAATCTCAAGCATCTGTATCACAGACTCTTTCGTAAGCACAAGCTTCTGCGCTTTGCTTCGACCGATGATTAGGATATCGAGCTTTGCCTCTAAGCCCCTTGCCTCTTTTTGCCAATCCTCATCAAGCTTTTTATGGTAAATAAGCGTGACTAAAACCTCACTCAAATTTGATGCAAGAAACTCAATGCTAAAAAGCTTAAAAGAGAGGAGCTTTGAGCTATTGACAAGATGCAACATCTCCCACATCTTCTCCTCTATAGGAGGTGCAACTTTCGGACACTCTTCGAGTTTAACGATGCCATTTTTATCAAGATTGGTCATCGCATAAAAAGCCTTGCCTTCTTCGTGCCATATCCTAAACTCTGCACGGGACCTAAAGTTGGAAGCAGGAGAGTTATATACCTCTATACTTCCCTGATAAAAAGGCGCTAACTCGGTTTTAAGCTTATGCTCTTTTATCTTTAGCTGCTCTTCATAACTCTCATTATAAAAATTACAAGAACCACATATTCCGAAATGTTTACACTCCATTTGTACCCTTTGGCGTCAATTAATCTCATCTTCGTTATAATCACGGTAATAAAAAGAGTATATTTTAACGAACAAAGGTTTAAAACAATGGCAATAGGCATAGTGATTTTAGCAGCTGGTAAAGGCACAAGGATGAAATCAAACACGCCTAAAGTGCTCCATGTCATATCCGGTAAGCCTATGCTATTTCACTCCATTGATGTTGCCAAATCAATAAGTGATGATATAACAATTATCCTCAATCACCAAGCTGAACTTATCAAAGAGCGTGTCACAGAGGTCTATGATGGCATCAAATTTCATATCCAAGATGTAGCCAATTTCCCGGGAACCGGTGGCGCCTTAAGAGGAGTAGAGCTCGCCGATAAAAAAACACTCATCCTCAATGGCGATATGCCGCTCCTTACTAAAGAGGCACTCGATATGCTCCTTAACACAGATACCGATATCGCTATGAGTGTTATAGAACTTGAAGACCCAAGTGGCTACGGTAGAGTGAGCATAGAAAACGGCAAAGTCCAAAAAATCACAGAAGAGAAAGATTGCGCGCCTCATGAACTTAACATAAAAAGTGTCAACGCAGGCATCTATGCCATAAAAAGCGAAATCTTAAAAAACTCTATCCCAAAACTGAATAATGATAATGCACAAAAGGAGTATTATCTCACTGATATTATCGAAATGGGTGTGCATGATGGTCTAGATATCACGGCTGTTTATGGAAAAGAGGAGTTATTTAAAGGAGTCAATAGCAAGATTGATCTCGCCGATGCTGAAGTCATCCATCAAAGAAGGATCAAAGAGGCATGGATGGCACAAGGTGTTACCATGCGACTTCCTGAAAGTATCTACATCGAGAGCTCCGTAGAGTTAGAAGGAGAGTGCATCATTGAAAACGGCGTGACGCTTCTTGGAAAAACTAAAATCATAAACGCTCACATCAAAACAAATTCCATCATAGAAGATGCACTTATCAACGAGAGCTCCATCGGCCCCATGGCGAGAATACGCCCACAAAGCGACATCAAAAGAAGTCATATCGGTAACTTTGTTGAGGTTAAAAAATCTACGCTCATAGGCGTAAAAGCAGGACACTTGAGTTACCTCGGTGATAGCCGGATAGATGAAGGCTCCAATATCGGCGCAGGGGTCATCACTTGTAACTATGACGGGAAAGCAAAATATCAAACCATCATAGGAAAAAATGTATTTGTAGGGAGCGATTCACAACTTATCGCTCCTTTGAAAATCGAAGATGATGTCTTTATAGCAGCAGGCTCAACTATCACAAAAAATGTCAAAAAAGGCTCACTTGCCATGACTAGAGCACCTCAGAAGATTATCGCTGATTTTTTCTATAAATTTTTTGGGAGCAAGAAGTGATACTCAAAGGCAAAAAGATACTTTTAGGCGTAACCGGAAGCATAGCGGCATACAAAGCATGCGATGTTGCAAGAGAATTCATCAAAGCCGGAGCAAGCGTGAAGATAGTGATGAGTGAAGCATCTAAACGCTTTGTGAGCCCACTTACCTTTGAGGCACTCACAAGAGAGGGTGTGCTCCATGAGGGAACCGAGAGTTGGGCAAATGAACTTAATCATATTGATATTACAAAATGGGCAGATGTTTTTGTGATAGCCCCTGCAAGTGCCAATACTATCAATAAACTCAGCAAAGGGATTGCGGATAATCTGCTCTTGCAGTGTGCCCTTGCGTTTGATAAACCAATCCTCATAGCGCCTGCTGCAAATACAAAAATGTTAGAAAACCATCAAACAAAAAACTCTATCAAAATGCTTGAAGTGAGTGATATGACTATCATAAAATCACAAAATAAACTACTTGCTTGCGGTGATGAGGGCAATGGTGCACTGGCTGATCCAAAAGAGATCTACTACCAAACACTCAAAGTACTACTCAAGGATGATTTTTGGAGTGATAGACGCGTGGTCGTTACAAGTGGGGGAACCATAGAGAAGATAGATGATGTCCGATTTATCTCAAACTTTTCGAGTGGCAAAATGGGTCATGCAATTGCCACTGCGCTCTATCTTTTAGGGGCTGATGTCTGCTTGATAACTACAAAAGAAATCAAAGATATCCCGGGTGAGATATACACAATCGATGTAGAAGATGCAAAAGAGATGCAAGGCTATCTTACCGATGCAATCAGAGTTGCTAAAAAAGGGGTGATGAGCAAACCGAGCATCAACCATCCTGACTCTATTGGGGTCATTCAAAAAGAACCTTATCTCTTTATGGTCGCTGCCGTAGCTGATTATAGAGCAAAATATCCGCAAACAGGCAAGATGAAAAAAGATACTACAACGAAAGAGCTTGCCATAGAGTTTGAGCTCAATGATGATATATTAAGCTCACTCGACAAACAAGGGATAAAGGCAATTGGGTTCAAAGCTGAGATGGATGCTAAAAGTGGACTTAAAAATGCAAAAGAGGCACTTAAAGCAAAAGGCCTTGATGCGATATGCTATAACCTTCTTGAAGATAGCAACAGCTTTGGAAGTGATGAAAACGCTATAACCTTTATCACAAAAAAGAGTGAGATAGATTTTGGGAAAAAAGAGAAGCTCCTCCTTGCTTTCGATATCCTCCAAGAGGCAAAAAAACTTGGAGACTAAGAACAACATAAAACATCTAGCCATCATCATGGATGGCAACGGTAGATGGGCAAAAGCAAAAGGACTTCCTAGATCAAAAGGGCATGAAGCCGGTGCTAAGACGATAGAGAGTATCACTCGATTTTGCGTAGACCATACAGATATTAAGACACTCACACTCTATGCATTTAGTACGGAAAATTGGAAGAGACCAAAAAGCGAAGTTGATTTTTTGATGAAACTTTTAGAACGATATCTCAAAAAAGAGCTACGAACCTATCATAAACACAAGATACGGTTTCATGTAATCGGCGATACATCAAAGTTCTCAGTCAAACTACAAAAACTGATCCAAAAGATCAAAGATCAAACAAAAGAGTATGATGGGCTTACTCAAGTGCTCGCACTTAATTACGGTGCAAGAGACGAGATAGTAAGGGCTGTGCAAAAACTCAATGCTACTGCCAGTGAGATAAATGAAGCAAATATAGCACAAGCACTCGATACTCCTTATAGTGAGCTTGACCTACTCATAAGAACAGGCGGGGAGAGAAGGCTGAGTAACTTTTTGCTGTGGCAGCTAAGCTATAGTGAACTGCACTTTAGCGATACGCCTTGGCCCGACTTCGATGTTGATGAACTTCAAAGCATTATTGATGACTTTGAACATAGAAAACGAAATTTTGGTGGTTTGTGATGATTGAAATATTTGCTGTTCTCATCTTGGGTATCGTTATAGGCTCTTTTTTAAATGTAGTCATTCATAGGGTTCCTCTTGAAGAAAATATTGCTTTTCCTGCTTCGCACTGCCCGAAATGCAAAGAAAAACTCTATTGGTGGCACAATATTCCTCTGCTATCCTATCTACTTCTTGGAGCAAAATGTCACTTCTGCAAAGAGCCTATCTCGGCAAGATACCCGATGGTTGAACTTATAAGCGGTCTGCTTTTTGTAGGTCTCTATCTTAAAGTCGGTCTACACTGGGAGCTTCTTTTTATCTATGCAAGTTTTGCGGCACTTTTGGCTCTAAGTATGATAGACTTTGATTATATGGCAGTACCCGATAGCGTCAATTTTGCTGCCCTTGCCTTTGCACTTATTAATCCTGATTTTTTAAATTCGCTCAAATATGCAGCGATTGCGGCTTTTGGACTTTTTGTGATCGGTTTTATCGCCTCAAAGATAGCCAAAAAAGAGGCACTTGGCAGTGCCGATATCATTGTAGCTGGAACCATGGGAGCGCTCTTAGGATTTCCGCTCTTTTTTGTTGCACTTTTTCTTTCCGCGCTTTTAGCAATGATCCCATCTTTGATCTATAGAGAAAAAGGTGTGCCTTTTGTGCCATTTTTAGCACTTGCAACCCTCATCGTTTATATCTTTGATGGATATTTCTCACATCTACTAGAGGAGATACTCCATGTCTAAGATAACAAGTTATCTCTCTGCAAATTTTTCAAAGAGTTTCTTTACGATCATCACGCCTTTTTTTATCATCGTCTCTTTAGTCTATTTTGTAAGAATATCAATCATGACATCCAAGATTCAGATGAGCTTTTTGGAGCTTGTTACGCTGTATCTCTACTTTACACCCTCGATTCTTTTCTATACGATCCCATTTTCATTTGTTGCTTCTTTGGCGATTACCTTAACTCGTCAATCTCAAGATAATGAACTGCCGGCTCTTTACTCCTTGGGTATACGATCTTCAAATATCATGCGATATTTTTTAGTGCTTTCCGTGCTTTTTTCAAGCCTTCTATTTGCGCTCTCTTTCTTTGCAATCCCTGCCTCCAAGCAAGAGTATAAAACATTCTTAGCAGAAAAAAGGGCTGAAGCAAAACTCAATATCAACTCCGGCTCGCTCGGGCAAAGGTTCGGTGATTACTATATATTTGTTGAAGATAAAAACAATACCAAGCTCAATGAGGTCGTTATCTATAGCAAAAAAGGCGAAGGCGAAGAGCAGATATTCGCTGCAAAAAGCGGAGAGGTAAAACAAGACAAAAAACCCTACTCTTTAGTGCTCAACAATGGATATGGCTATACATACAATAAAGACAAACTCATGCAAGTCAACTATAAAAGTTTAAGTGTCTTTGACAATACTAAAATCGGAAATTATACGCTAGATAGTATCATCGAATATTGGAAAAAAGCACAAAGATTTAAGGGCATCCTAGAAGATGCTATCTTCTTTCTCTTTGTAAGCCTGATACCATTCTCTTCACTCTATCTTATCGCAGCTTTTACGATGATTCACTCAAGATATGAAGCAAATATATCTTTTCTAGTTATCTTTGTCATAACACTTTTTTACTACACTATAGCCTCTGTCATCAAAGAGAGTAATTCGATTATTTTCACTTTGGTGCTGAGCCTCCTCTTGGCAATAGTTGGTAGGATAGTTTTTGAGAGAAAAGTTGCAAGGTTTTTTTGATGCGCATCAAAGCTACTTTAGAGTATGACGGCTCACTCTTTAAGGGATTTCAGAGTCAAAAAAATACAAAAAATACTGCAGCGCAGCATCTCCAAAATGCCCTCTCGTCACTTGAGATAAAAGATAAAATCATAGCAAGCGGAAGAACAGATGCTAATGTACACGCCTCCAATCAAGTGGTTCACTTTGATATACCTGATTTTTGGAGCGATATTGGAAAACTACAACATGAAATCAATCGAAAATTAATAGGGATACGCATCAAGAAAGTAGAAATCGCCAATGATGATTTTCACGCAAGATACAGCGCAAAAAAACGACGGTATAGGTATCTGTTCCAAACAAAAAAACCCGATGTATTTCATGAACGCTATGTAAGCTTTTATGAAAATGTGGATGTAAAATTGCTTCAAGAAGCACTCTCTTGCTTTGTAGGAGAGCATGATTTTCACAACTACTCAAAGAGTGGATCTCAACCAAAAAGCACTACAAGAGAGATATACAAAGCAATTGCTTACAGATATAAAGGGTATTATATTATTACGATAGAAGCAAACGGCTTTTTAAGATCTCAAGTAAGAATGCTCTGCGCGGATGCCTTAGCATATGCACAAAAAAAGATAGCACTCTCAGACATAAAAGATAAGCTTACAACCTCACATTCGATAAGCTCTAAACCGGCTTGTGCAAATGGGCTCTATCTTAGCAAGGTTTTTTACTAAGATAACCATTAAACTTCGTTAATCAAAGGATATAAAATAGTTGCTATAATGCAAAAAAGAGTTTGAAGGTGAAGCAGAGTATGAAGATAAAAGCAAGATCATTTATCGCGATATGTTTAGCTTTAAATTTTATTGGCTGTATGGAAAACAATTATACTTTGCCGAAAAATATAGAAAAAAATGAGAAACTCACTCAATATACAAAAGCGACGCAAGAGAACATCGATCAATGGTGGGAAAATTTTAACGATAAAAATCTCAATACCCTCATAGAAAAATCGCTCCATCAAAACCTATCTCTTCTGGCAACTAAAGAGCAGATAACACAAGCGTATGCTGCTCTAGGCGCTTCAAGATCTAGTCTCTATCCCTCTGTCAATGCAATAGCAAAAAATCAACGAGATAGAGATATCACACAAAATGACGAGTGGAGCAAAAATTATAGCACCACAGTAGAGCTTGATCTCGCTATCGATCTTTGGGGGAAACTTAGACATGAGAGCAGATCAAGCTACTACAGCTATCTCATGACCGAGGAGTCCTATAGATACTCTGCACTCTCTCTTGCAAAAGAGATATCGAAACAATATATGGCACTTGCAGCCCATGTAGAAAAAACAAAACTCCTGCAAGAGCAGCTTAGAATCGCAAAAAATATCTTAAGTGCACTTAATATACGATTTAATTACGGGAAAACAGATTATGCCAATATACTCGAGCAAAAGCGGCAAGTACAGATATTAGAGGCAACAATCATCTCCAATAAAACAAATATCATATCCAATCAAAAAGCACTTGCTCTGCTTCTTGGGAAATCACCCGTCGAAGGCTTAAATCTTAACCCTACACTTCCAAAAGCAGGCACTCTCCCTACTACGGGATTTAGCTCTCAAATCCTTATCAAAAGAGCCGATGTTCGCTCTGCATATTTTGCACTTTTGAGTGCTGATGAAAGTGCGGCGGCAGCGCTTTTGGAGAGATTTCCAAATATCAACCTCAACTTCAATGTAACAAGCACTGCTACAAAATCAGGAAATCTCTTTGAGGATTGGCTTGCAACTGCACTTGGAAGCGTAGTCGCACCTATCTTTCAAGGGGGTGCTATACAATCTAAGATAACAAAAAATAGATCGCTCGCCCAAGAAGCAGCCTATACATATGCTGATACTTTTATGAATGCGCTGAGTAACATAGAAGAGGCAAGCTTAAGAGAAAAAGAGCAAAGAGAACTTTTAAAAAATAAAAAAAGACAAGTGGCTCTTATAGAATCGAGAGTCAAGAGAGTTCAAGATCAGTATGATAACGGAACACTCGATTACATTGATTTTATTGGGATCATTCAAACATGGCAAGCTCTTCGTCAAGAGTATATCGACTATAAAAAGAATTATCTCAATGCACAAATAGATCTCTATTTTGCACTCGGATCAAATTGGTTAAGCGAACAACAGGAGAAAAAATGAAAATAGCAACAAAAAGAAGTCTTACCACCGCTTTTGTCATTGTTATCGTGGGCATAATCATAGCCGGAATTATCATGCTAACAGCACCTACAGCTCAAAAAAGATCACACGAAGAAAATAGAGTTCGCATCGAAACTGTCACACTTAAACCTCAAAATATCAATGCTATTATCGAAACGACAGGCACGACACAAACAGCACAAGAGAGTACAATAACGGCTGAAGTTAGTGGTACGGTCGTCTATGTCAATCCGACACTCAAGCCCGGTGCCATCATAAAAAAAGATGAAATCCTCTTTAAAATCGATGATGCTAATTACCAAGCAGCACTTAAAGAGGCTGAAGCTTCACTACAAAGTGCACAAGCCAATCTTGCCATAGAGCTTGGCTCGCAAGAGGTATCAAAGAATGAACTCAAACTCTCAGGAAGAAAGCTAACGCCAACACAAAAGAGCTTGACCTTAAGAGAACCACAATTGAAAACGGCACAAGCAAATGTTACAAAAGCAGAAGCAGCGCTCCAAAAAGCAAAAAAAGATTTGGAGCGAACCATCATCAGAGCACCCTATGATTCTGTTGTCTCGGACACTCCGGTTTCACTTGGAACAACAGCAACGGCAGGAACAACTCTCGTAAGTCTTGTTGATAATAGTAACTTTTGGGTTCTAGCAGAGGTAGATACACATCTTTTAAAATATCTCAAATTTAGCAATAAAGATAATGAGGGCTCAAAAGCAACTATAACTGCACTCTCAGATAAAGATGGTCTAAAATATAAAGGTGTCGTCAAATCTCTCCTTCCAAAAACCGATGCCTCCTCAAGAAGACCTATCGTTTTGGTTGAATTTACGCTTGGTGACAATCAAACACAAACGATATTTGATGGCGATATAGCCTCTGTCACTATAGAAGGTGAAGTGATACACAATGCCTATAAGCTTCCTTGGAATTTACTAAAAAACTCTAAAGAGGTTTGGCTCTATAAAGAGGGTGTTTTAAAAATACAAGATATCAATATCATTCACAGAAACTCTTCTGAAATTATCATAAGTGGACTCAGCCCCAAAGATGAGATTATCACAACATCTATCGGAGGCGCAAAAGATGGATTAAAACTACAAAAGGTTACAGATGGAGACAAATAACAGAGGTTCCATCTCGTGGATGGCGCGCCATAAAGTCGCAGCCAACTTACTCATGATGGTATTTTTGATTGGGGGGCTCTTCTTCTCTTATAGTATAAAAAAGGAGGTTTTCCCTGATTTTGAAGTTGATACCATAACGGTAAGAGTTGCCTATCCCGGAACAACACCTTCTGAGATAGAACAGAGTGTTGTTCTAGCAATTGAACAAGCGATTGATGGAATTGACGGTATCGAAGAGGTTACATCAGCATCAAGAGAAGGTTCAGGTGTTGTCTCTGTCGAGCTTATCAATGGCGCAGATAAACAACAGGTCTATCAGGATATACAGCAAGCCGTTGATGCCATTACTACATTTCCAAGCGAAGCCGAACGCCCCATTGTCTCCATGGCAGCTAACACAAGAAATGTTATTACGGCTATTCTTTATGGAGATGAAGACGAATGGACTCTCAAACAAAAAGCTTATGAGCTAAAAAATCGCCTTACAGCTCAAAAAAATATCACACAAGCTATGGTTGAGGGCGATAGAAATTATGAGGTAAAAATAGAGGTAAAAAGAGAGATTTTAGAGAAGTACGGCATTACTTTAAAAGATATTTCCGATAAAATCGCAAGTGAATCCGTAGAACTCTCAAGCGGTATCATTAGGTCTGATTCCGGTGATATATTGGTACGACTCAACGAGAGGAGACTCTATGCAAATCAGTTTGCAGATATCCCTATCATCACAACAACGAGTGGAAATGTTATAAAACTCTCAGAGATTGCAACGATAACGGATGGTTTTTCTGATGATAAAATACTCACAACCTATAACGATAAATTGGCGATATCTTTCAATATCTTTAGAAGCGGGAACCAAACACCCTCTGAGGTCTCAGAAGCTGCGAAAGCAACATTTGCTGCATTTAACAAAGAGAATGAACCAAAACTTCAAGCGGTGATTACTAGGGATATGACGGATGTCTACCAGCAAAGACTTGAACTCCTTTTAAAGAACGGTTTTATGGGTTTGATACTCGTTATTATCATGCTAGGTCTCTTTTTGGATTTCAAACTTGCTATGTGGGTTGCTATGGGGATACCTATCTCATTTTTGGGTGCCTTTATATTTTTGCCTATGTTTGATGTCTCTGTCAATATGATCTCCATGTTTGCTTTTATCATCTCACTCGGGATTGTTGTTGACGATGCTATTATTGTCGGAGAAAATATCCATGAATACAGGCTTAGGGGCATGGATACACTTGAAGCCTCTATCGAGGGGGTTAAAGATATGGCAATGCCTTTAACCTTTGCTATTTTGACCAATATCGTAGCATTTTCTCCGCTCTTTTTTATACCGGGCGGGCTTGGTAGCCTCTTCTCTGTTATACCGGCAGTTGTAACTTCTGTATTTATAATATCTTGGATAGAAGCTGTCTATATACTTCCAAGGCACCTTGCGACGACAAGCAAAAAAGATTCCATCCCTTTTATCAAAAAGATGCATGACAAGCAGAAGCGTTTTGCAAAAAGGTTTGACAACTTTGTAGAGACCCGCTATAAACCTTTTTTAGAGTACACCATAAAACACAGATATATCACAATTGCTGTAGGATTCATCACCCTTCTTATCGTTTTATCATATGCGCAGAGCGGAAGACTTGGCTTTAGTATGATGCCAAGAGTTGAGGGCAATAGAGCGGTCGCGATGGCAACTCTACCTGTTGGATCACCAATGAATAAGGCGATTGAAATCAGAGATAAACTGATAAGTGCGGGCGAAAAGATCAATGAAAATATAGATGATAGACTTCTCATAGGCTACCTAGCAATGATCAATGAAAATAGCGTTCGAGTAGATTTTTTCTTTGATGATACACTTGGACTTGATTTTTCCGTACAAGATTTCAATAACAAATGGAGGAGTAAATTAGGCACGCTTCTCGGAGTGGATTCTATCTTATTTAAATCCGATATCGGAGGGCCTGGCGGTGGAGCTACATCATTGGGTCTTGAGCTCTCACATAGCGACAATGACATACTAGAAAAAGCAAGTACAAAACTTGCAAATACCCTCAAAGATACAGAGTTTGTTACAGATGTTCAAGAGGGATACAAAGAGGGGAAAGAGGAGTTTACTATCACCCTATTGCCTTATGCTAAAACACTTGGCATCAGCGCTGCCTCCATAGCCACTCAGCTAAGATCATCCTATTTTGGAAGTGAAGCCATCAGACAACAAAGAGGAGAACATGAAGTAAAAGTAAGGGTTATGCTCCCAAAAGACCAAAGAGATAACCTTAAAGATCTTTACAGGCTCAAAATTACTGCGCCAAACGGTTCACAAATCCCTCTGAGTCTTTTGACAAAATTCAAAAGTGGCACATCTTATTCGGTCATCAATAGAAGGGATGGAGCAAGAGCATTTGGAGTCAATGCCAATGTAGTGCCTGAAAAGAATCTTCCTCAGGTAATTGGCAAACTCAACAGCGAGATTTTCCCCGAGCTCAAAAAAGAGTTCCCCGGCCTCAAAATTAGTTTTCAAGGCAGACAAGCCGATACCCAAGAGAGTATGGCATCACTTATGCAGGGTTTTATACTCATGCTCATTGTTGTCTATATCATGTTGGCACTCCCTTTTGGCAGCTACTTTCAGCCTATTATTGTTATGGTTGCTATCCCCTTTGGTGTTGTTGGAGCATTTATAGGGCATCTTCTCATGGGCTATAGTCTGAGTGTCATTAGCGTCATGGGTATCGTTGCGCTCGCCGGAGTTGTCATCAATGATACTTTAGTTTTACTCGATTATTCAAACAAACTAAGGGCACAAAACAGTGATGCACACAAATCAATCGTACTTGCAGGAGTGCGAAGATTTAGGCCGATTATGCTTACAACTATTACCACTTTTGGTGGACTTGCACCTATGATATTTGAGCAATCTATTCAAGCAAAATTTATCATACCAATGGCGATATCATTAGGGTTTGGGATACTTTTTGCGACTGCAATAACACTAATATTTATCCCATCGCTCTATATGATACTCGAAGACTTCTCTGATTACATTCGTAATCAATTCAACTTGAATCTCTCTCCTAAATAGAGTAAAATAGAGAATATTTTATTCAAAAGGAGGAAAAGATGGCCATTACATTAGATGCGCTACCCTATGCGTATGATGCACTTGAACCTCATATATCCAAAGAGACTTTAGAGTTTCATCATGATAAACACCATGCAGGGTATGTTAACAATACAAACAATCTTAGCAAGGGCACAGAATTTGAAGGCAGAGAACTAGAGTACATTATCCTCAACGCAAAAGGTGGACTTTTCAATAATTCTGCCCAGAGCTTTAATCACTCATTTTATTGGCGCTGTATGTCTCCAAAGAAAACTGCACCGAGTGCAAAACTCCAAACGATGATAGAGCATTCATTCGGCTCCATGGAGCAATTTAAAGAGGCATTTATAACATCTGCTACGACACTCTTTGGATCGGGTTGGACTTGGCTTATACAAGATGGGGATGAGCTTGCTATCATCAATGGTTCAAATGCCTATACACCAATCATCGATCACAAAAAACCACTCCTTGTTTGCGATGTATGGGAGCATGCCTATTATATTGATCATAGAAATGCCAGAGCTCAATATCTAGAAGGGTTTTGGTCGCTGATTAATTGGGATTTTGTAGCATCAAATCTTAGCTAATCTAGACGCTAAAAAGCGTCTAGATGTCTTATTATTTAGTGCTCTCTTCGACACTCTCTTTGACTTTTTCTATCTTTGCATCAACTTTATTTTTAATTTCAACAACTTCTTTTTTTATTTTTTCTATAGTATCAGGCTTTTGAGTGGCATTTGATTCGCTCCCTTTTTTTAGAGTGTCCTCTGTCGCACTTGCATTGACATCACTCTTTTTTTGCTCTACATCCGAAGAGGCATTTACATCTTCATTTTTCTTCTCTTTAGGAGTAGATGCCGGCTCTTGTATCTCTTGTGGTGCCACTCCTGAGGTTTGTGCATTTGATTTTTCATCATTGCTTTTAAGCTCGTCAAGTTGCATCTCAAGATCAAACAGCTTATCATCAAGCGCTTTTACCTGTGAAACATTAGCTCCATGCTCATATACGAGTTCACCGCCATCTTTACCCTGCTTCAATGTTGCACCCACAAAAAGAGCAAGCACTAAGATATAAACAGCGCGAACCAAAGGATGTGAAGAGAGAACTGTTATAAATTTGAAAATCAGTACAACAAAAGCACCGATAACAATCAAAGAACCGAGTGCCTTGTGCGCTTTAAGCTCTTCTTGTCCGGCAGCCGAGAGGGCATCAAATGCCGCCTTACCATCAACAGAACCGGCTGCATAGGCCGCAAGAACGATAAAACACAAGATAAATAAAAATGTAAATGCAAATCCACTCAGTGCTCTTCTATTGAAGATGATATTGATGATCTCTATAAGCAGTACGATTACCGGTATTGCTACAACAAAATGAACAATCGGCGGATGAAGCAGATGGGGTATCGCTTCAATATTTTCCAAAAAACCTAAGCTGATTCCGGACATGATATCTCCTTTTGATTTTTAATCATTATAACATAAAAGTATCTATACTAAAATGGCTTTATAACAACCATGATAACAATACCTATTGCTAAAAGCGTCGGTACTTCGTTATAAAACCGAAAAAACTTCCCGCTCATTATATTTGAATCATCTGCGAGTGCTCTTCTGTAGTACTCAAGCGAATAGTGGTATGTGATAAGTAAGGCCGCAAGAAATATCTTAAGATAGATCCAACCCATATTGAACCAATCAGGCCTGATAGCTAACATCGCTGCACCGCTTAATATCGTCGCCCACATAGCAGGTGAGCCTATATATTTATAGAGTTTATACTCTTGGATCTTCACGACACTTACAAACTCTTCTTTATCTGCATGCTCCCTATGATAGACAAAAAGTCTAGGGAGATAAAAAAGCATCGCCATCCAACTTAAAAAACTCAAAACATGAAAAGTCAATATCCAATTATAATACGCCATCACTTCTCCAAATAGATAAAATCACTCCGATCATAAACGACCAACTCTAGTTTTTTATGATACCCCAAATGCGCGTAAAATAGCTTTATTTTATCTCCATTTTCCGGTGGTATGATCTTGTTTTTAAAAAATATTGGAAATGTCCCGCATTTTGTAACCAATTTACCACTCCTATAAACGCCATCTATATCTTTAAATATCTCATTTTGTCTCTTATAAAATTGGCACGAATCAAGCCTTTGATAATATCTCTCTAGCCCCTGCACGTCTCCTTTGAGCACGGCAGAGACATGGGTTGCCTCTTTGAGTCCCTTATAGCTCTTTATATCATGAATAGTCATATCATAACGCTTCCCCTCTTTGAGATTGCCCGCACAATTAAAAAGAAATATTCCTCTTGAGCTAGGAGTCTCTTTGATAAGCGCATGAAAGCCTCTTTTGTAGATGACACTTACATTTTTGAGCTTAACGCTCCTCTCTAGCTTGTCAATATCATAGAGGGACTCTATAGAGCTCTCTTTTAGTATCTCTTGTGCCTGCTGCTTATAAACATAGGGGTGTGTCGAGAATTTAGCAACAATAGGAAGGTGATCAGAATAACCATAGGGGTAATGTTTGCCGTCTTGATAACTCGACCTGTAGATAGAGCCGTATTTATCAAAAAGATAACTAGGCTTAAATACAAAGAATGAGTCGTTGATGTAGTCAATATTACTCCCATCAATCATACTCTTTGGTATCAAGATATGATCTATCGTAGATCTTTCTCTTTGAAATTGATGATTCCATCGCTCTTTGAGTTGCAACTCACTCCAAAGGTTATAGTGTAAAAAATCATTACTCTCACGAAGCATCTCTTCGTTGATGAGCAGATCATCTTTGATCGTTGCCATAACATCACCAAGTGCTGTTTTCCCTCCTGTGTCATTGAATCTTTTTTCAAGTGTTCTATGCACATCATAATCACTATTAAGATCACCGATGATGATATACTCATCGCCTTTTTTTAAATGCTTGATGCGATCTTTGAGCGCATACGCATACGAAAGCCTTTTACTCTCTTGTCCATTATTTGCTCGAGACTTCCAGTGATTAGCAAATATCCTCAAAGGGAACCCATCAATAGATACGACAACCTCCAAGATATTTCTTACTCGTGGACTTCGATTTACAATGATCTTATTTTTGCTTTTGATTTGAAATTTAGAGAGTAATGCTACCTGTATGGGCGCGCCTTTTTTTGAAGTAATCGCGCTAAAGGGGTAAGCACAACCGACTTTTGCAAGACGCTCTTTGAGCCGATTAAGTACATAGCTGTTTTCTATCTCCTCAAGCGCTATGATATCAGCATCAAGATCACAGATGACCTCTGCCGTGTGATTGAGCTTTGCCTCAAACATCTCATGATTCCAGTTGTGTTGATTATTGGGGATATAGTCATCGTATTCACTCCCCTGCTTGATATCATCAAAGAGATTTTCTACATTGTAATTTGCGACGCTAAAATCTTTGGGATAAAGCAGTGTAACGAAAAGTAGAAAAAGCAAAAAACGCATATAAATCCTCACAATAGATGTGTAAGATTTTAGCGTTTTTTATTGAAAGAAGCGAGAGGATTACTTAAGCATTTTTCCTAAAATATCCATCATACCCTCTGCGCCGCCAAGTTGCTCAAACATAGTCTCAGTTAAAGGTACATCTTCATTGGTCGCTTGATCTACTATTTGTGGCAAAGCATCTGCTATGGCACCCTTCGCGCTCTCTTCTCCAATGCCAAGCATAGAGGCAAACTCATCGATCTTATCGCTCCCGAGTAGCTCCCCTATTAGATCAGGATTAATCGATATATTTTCCCCGGAACCAATCCATGATGAGACAATCTCTAAAAGGTTACTATCTCCTGCGTTACTACTTTTTTCTAAAAAAATATTAACAATATTACCAAGATCAAGACCTCCCCCATTTTGTCCATTTCCTAAAATTGTAGCAAGTGCTGTTGTAATTAAGTCACTGCTTATGTTTGTCGTTGCATCATCGCTATTGTTTTGTATTGCCTCAGCGCCAATTTTCAATAAATCTGTTATATCCATTTTTTCTCCCCAGTTTTAAAACTCTATTATATCAAGAATATAGCGGTAAAAATAAATATTCTAATGGAAAAAAATTATTATTTAAGTTAAATATTATACAATTTATAAAAACCAAAAGGAGATACAATGAGACAATATGAATCATACAAGTGTAGTATTTGCGGCAACGAAGTTGAAGTAAGCCATGTGGGCGGAGGGAAGCTCGTCTGCTGCGGAAAAGAGATGGAGTGCACCACTGAAAATCTCACAGCCGTCAATCTTATGAAAGCATTTGCGGGTGAGTCTATGGCGAGAAACAAATATGAGTTTTTCTCCTATATTGCCAAAGAAGAAGGGTATCATAGAATCGCTAGATTTTTTCAAGAGGCTGCCGACAATGAGAAGTATCATGCACATGCTGAGTTTAAAGCTTACAATAAATTGCTCAACGATGTAGAGCTTGATACCACACAGAAAAATCTTCAATATGCAGCTGACGGCGAGCATTATGAGCATGAGAGTATGTACCCGAACTTTGCTGCTATTGCTAAAGAGGAGGGGCTTAAAGAAATCGCTAGAATGTTTAATGCTATTGCTAAAGTAGAAGTCGAGCATGAAGCAGAATACCTAGCACTGAAAAAAGCACTCGAAGAGGATGGGTTTTTTAATTCCGACGAAGAAGAAGCGTATGTCTGTGAAGTCTGTGGACATGTCCATAAAGGGAAAAAACCACCGGCGCAATGTCCATTATGTGGGGTCAGTAAAGAGTACTTTAAAAAACGAAGCAGCGACGCAACTATCGGTTAAGATAGTGCGTACTTATCTTTTCATATATTAAAAACATTATAAGCACGCAAGCGCCTACCATGATGATGGTAGCGCCTGCAGTAAGATCGAACTTGTATGAAAAAAACAATCCGATAAAAGTAAATAGTATAGAAAAAAGCGATGATAAAAACATCATCATTGCAAGCGAACTTGAAAGTTTGATAGCAAGATATATCGGGATTGTAAGCAGTGCAATCACAAGTATGAGACCAACAAGCTTGATCGCCATAACGATACTTAAAGCCGAGAGCATAAGTATAAAAGTATAAAAGAACCTAACATTCACCCCTCTTAAAGCAGCATACTCACTATCATATGAAACCGCCAAAAGATCTTTATAGAAAAAGATCACGCAAAGAACTATAATCGCCAAAAGCGCACTCATATAATAGATATCTTCTTGACTTACTGCTAAGATAGAGCCAAAAAGATAGCTCATAAGATCCACATTATATCCGGGAGTCATATCGATAAAAAGGATACCTATCGCCATTCCAACCGACCAAACAAGCCCTATATAGATGTCTAGCTTTTCACGGTTATTGATCGTGATATATGCCATAAGCATAGCCGCAGCCAAACTAAAAAGTGTCGCTCCAAAAAATACGGGAATACCAAAATATATTGCAAGCCCTATACCGCCATAAGATGTATGGGCAATGCCTCCTGCTAAAAAAACCATACGATTGACAACGATAAGTGATCCTATGATACCGCTTGCGATACTGACTAGCATACCGGCAATCAATGCATTTTGAAAAAAATCATACCCCAAAGCTTCAACTATCATTTCTGACTCCCAAGCATCTGCATCAACTCAACCTCACAAAAATGCCCCTCATGTTTTGTAACTTTATTAATATTTTTTTGCATATCATGAAAAACAAGTCTTTTATTAATATGCACAACCTTGTTTGCGTACTCCAAAATAACAGAGATGTCATGAGAGATAACCACAATGGTGACATGCTCATTCAATTTTTTTAAAAGTTCATAAATGCTTCTTTGACCTTCTGCATCTATATTAGAAGTTGGTTCATCAAGAAGGAGTATCTTTGGATTGGAACAGAGTGCTCTTGCTATCATTACCCTTTGTCGCTGCCCTCCTGAAAGTGTTGCTATCTTCTTATAAGCATACGCTTCCATTCCAACTTCTTTGAGTGAACCAAGTGCGCATTGTATCTCATGGGGTTTTGAAAAAATATTAAAAAACCTGTTTTTTGATACCGCTCCTTTATGCGCGCAGGTATCAACATGCCCCATCATCACGACATCAATCACGCGGATTGGAAAATCGATGTTGATATTTGTATTTTGCGGGACATATCCGATCATCTCGAGTGACTTGAGATTTTCTTTTCCAAATATCTTAATACTCCCTTTTTTCGGAGTGATGATACCTAAAACAGTTTTTAACAGTGTCGATTTTCCTCCGCCGTTTGGTCCGATAATCGCTAAAAAATCTCGCTCTTTTACATCCAGATTGATATCTTCAAGCACTTTTTGTTCATCATAAAAACAGGTAAGATTTTTTATATTAATAGCGTCCACTACTCGCTACTCCTTGCTATTGCTTGTGCTAATGTGATGAGATTCTCACTCCAATTAGAAGCAAGCGGACTGATCTTCAATACCGGAATACCAACCTCTTTTGCAATCTGCTTTGCGGCAATATCACTAAACTCCGGCGATGTAAAAACAGCGTGTACTTGCTCCTCTTTTGCCTCATCTATCAGATAAGCAATCTGTTGGGGTTTCGGATTTTTCCCTTCTGCTTCTATGGCTAATTGTTCAAGATTATAATCTCTTGCAAAATATCCCAACGAAGGATGAAAAACCATAAATTTAGCCCCTTTTGGAGTTTTTGCAAGTATCTCTCTTATCTCTTTATCCGTTGCATCGATACTTTGTAAAAAATGCTCATATCTCTGCTTATAATAATCACCATTTTGTGCATCAAGAACGATAAGTGCCTCATAGATATTTTTTGCGATAATTCTCACATTGGCAGGACTTACCCATATATGTGGATCAAGACTCTCTTCATCTTCATGATGATGCTCGCCTTCTCCCTCATGATGATGCTCTGCTATGGGTATCTTTATGATTCCATTTGAGAGATCAAAGAGCTTCATAGAGCTATTTTGCGCTTTGATTCTCTCCATCCAACTCTTTTCAAACTCGACCCCGATCGTAAAATAGGCATCGGCCTCGGTAATTGCTACCATCTGTGAGGGCTTTGGCTCATAGGTATGGGGTGAATCACCGGGTTGTACCATTACTGAAACTTTGACTTTATCTCCGCCTATTGCCTCAACAAAACTCTTTTGCGGGATGATGCTCACAGCAACAGCAACATCGGCACTCACAAGCGAACAAACAAAAGAGAACAAAACTATAATTTTTTTCATTACAATACTCCTAATAGTTATATTTTAAAGCAACGCTCCATGCGTTTGTCTTCACATTGTCTCTATTGCTTGGCAACTCTTTAGCATCTCTATAGAGATATCCCAAGATTATATCAAATCTATCAATCTTTTTGCCAATATTGAGACTATAGGTATCTCGCATCATCATTGCATGATGTTCAACACTCTTTCCATCATTCAACACACTAAAAAGCCTTTTACCGTATGTTGCATGAAGCCCGAAGAAATAGTTTTCATATGCGCCTCCTACATGGAAACTCAAAGAGTTATAATGCTTCTGCTTAAGCGCATAGACACCATACATGCCACTATCTACATCTATATATCTAGCGCGTATTCCCGTTTTGAGCTTAAGCCCGCCAAGAGGTAGCTTCTTTGTGAGTGCAACTTCATATTGATTACAATCGAAACCATCATAAAGTCCTCGATATATAGCACCATCTACGATATATCCGTTCCCTACATTTCGCATAACCCCAAGGTCGTAAACCTCTCCCTCGTCAGTAGGTGCTACATTATCATCAATCCGAATATAGCGCGTCTTTACTACCCAATTGCTATCAATATCATAATCAACCCCAAAAGCATACTTTTGCACATCAAGCGTCTCGATGGGTGTTCGTAAAGTGGGATGCAATCTCTTAACCTTTTGATCCGAAATCGAACCAAAAAGCTTGAAGTCTCCAAGTTGATGCTCAAGCATATAGATATTTGCAAATCCGCTATCTTTTGTATATGCATTATCAAAATCAACAAAAAGTCTTTTATAGAGCATACTCCCTTCTGCTTGAATAAGGGCACTCAACATTACCATACCGATAAATGATCTCATACGAATCCTTTTGCGACTTAGTTGCATTTTTGATATAGTAATCTTTTTTTATTAAATGCGACTTAGTTGCATTTAATTTTATTCTATTATGCTACAATCAATCTATGGATATCAAAAAAATGATTAAAGAAAAAGGTCTCTCATATACACAAGCAAGGGAAGAGCTTATCAATCTATTGCTTCATGCAAGCACACCGTTGAGCTATGATAATATTAAAAATTCCCTCTCGATGGATAAAGCAACATTCTATAGAAATACGGCTCTTTTTGAAGCAGCAGAGATTATTAGCAGTTTTGAGTCAAATGATAAAAAAAGATATTACTTTATTGAGCAAAACCTCCATCCTCATTTTATCTGCACAAACTGTAACTCCATCGAATGCCTCAAAGAAGATATTATCTATGCACTTGACGGCTATAAAATTGAGAGTATAACCATAAAAGGTCTCTGTCCGGAGTGTCAAAAAGAGAACTAAATATTTTGATACTTAAAAAGACTTCTGTTAAGCCTTACATCGAGCAATGCATTCTATCTCCACGAGTGCATTTTTCGGCAAGCTTTTAACGGCAACCGTACTCCGTGCAGGTTTATGCTCTTTAAAATAGATCGTATAGACCTCATTAACCCTATCAAAATCGCTCATATCACTGAGGAAGATAGTCGTCTTGATGACATCTTGGAGCGAACTTCCCGCTTCGCCTAGAACAGCAGAGAGGTTTTTAAGCACCTGATGCGTCTGCTCCTCTACACTCCCTTGAAGCATCACGCCCTCAGGAGTAATCGCAATCTGACCCGAGGTATAAACAACTCCATCTACTGCTATAGCTTGAGAATATGGCCCTATAGCTTGAGGGGCATTTTTTGTGTTGATATTTCGCATATTTACCACAATCGTCATTCTTGGGTGAGTTTACGACATATCCATCCTAATAGGATTTATTCTTGTAACCTATCTTTTCTGACGATGTTATGCTTTTGTTTGTT
>JARROQ010000003.1:0-56076 GCA_037383745.1 Sulfurovaceae bacterium | reverse complement strand
GTTTTCTAATATAGAATGCTTTAAATTATCATTATATTTTATTATTTCAATTAATTTATTCATTTCTGACAAAAAATGCATTTTTTGTTCCTATTTATTTTTCCTCTCGTTCCCATGCTCTGTGTGGAAATGTATACTTCAACATTTTAGCATATTTACTACATATTGATATGCTCTAAATAGATGGGCGGGCACAAAGAGTCGGATCTTGATTCCTCTTTCTATCATTTCAATCAAGCTATATACTATCCGTATCTTGGATGTCGAGAGAAGAGATTTTTGACATCTTATCCTCAACTTTTTCAAAAAAACTATTTTGCGTCTCTTCGTCCATATTTTCAGTAATCATATCTAAAATGTAAAATATCCCATTTGCGTTGATTTTTTTAACACTTGCCAGATAGTGGACAAAAGCTATCTGCTTGATATCATCGATAGAATAAAGTTTCTTTTTTATAGAATCTTTTTTAGGTAGCAACAACCGATCTTCATACATCTTGAGTGTTCTGCTTTTCGCACCCAACAATTCTGCAACAGCTGAGAGAGGAAGTATATCTTTAGAGTTATCTAAAAGAGCCAATAGCTCTCCTTTGTTTGTAAAGTTACATAATTATATCTAATATTAATTTAATGTTACTATGTTATACTCGACATAATTTGTGTTAAATAATGACACAAAAATTGTAATAAATTAAAGGAAAATATGTTTTTTAATGACATTAATATTGTAAATCCAACCAAGGAAGATTCAAAAGGAATCTACGAACTTATCAAGCGATCAAAACCGCTAGATCTCAACTCCGAGTATCTCTACTTGCTGCAAACAGTCTATTTTGAAGGAACATGCATGGCAGCAAAACATGAGGATAAAATCATCGGTTTTGTCTCAGGCTTCAAAGCACCAAAAGATGATAAGACATTTTTTGTATGGCAAGTTGCCGTAGACAAAGAGTATAGAGGACAAAATATCGCTTTTAGGATGCTCAAAACTCTTTTTGAGTCTGAAGCACTTAAAGAGATAGAATCTATAGAAACGACTATATCGCCATCAAATATCGCCTCTCAAAGAGTTTTCGAAAAATTTGCAAATGAGATGGATTTCGATAAAGAGATATCTCTCTTTGCTGCAAAAGATGATTTTTCTGACAGTCACGAGGATGAGCTTTTATACCTACTAAAACCAAAAGTAAAAAAGGATACATATGAGAATATTTGAGACATACGAATCAGTCGTAAGAGGATATATAAGAAGCTTCCCGACTATCTTTGAGAAAGCAAAAGGCTCTTACCTTATCGATGAGCAAGAAAATGAATACATAGATTTCTTCGCAGGTGCAGGTACGCTCAACTATGGGCACAACAACCCAAAAGCAAGTGAAGCACTCATAGAGTATCTCCAAAATGACGGGATTGTCCACGGTCTTGATATGGGAACGACTGCAAAAAAAGCATTTATAGAGAAGTTTGTAACAACAATTCTTGAGCCTAGAAATATGGAGTATAAACTTCAATTTACAGGTCCTACAGGAACCAATGCAGTAGAGACGGCACTGAAGCTTGCTCGACTCGTTAAGGGACGATCCAATGTCGTCTCTTTTACTAACGGTTATCATGGACTCTCACAGGGTGCGCTCTCTGTTACGGGCAATAATTTCTATAGAGATGAGTCACACATCAGTCGCTCCAATGTAACATTTATGCCCTATGATAACTTCTTGGGAGAAGATGTAGACTCACTCAAAGTCTTTAGAAAATATCTAGAAGACGGTAGTAGTGGGCTTGATACGCCTGCTGCTGTTATCTTAGAGACAGTGCAAGGGGAAGGCGGTATCAATGTTGCTTCAAAAGAGTGGCTCCAAGGTGTTGAGTCGCTTTGCCGTGAATTTGATATGCTGCTCATTATAGATGATATACAAGTCGGTAACGGTAGAACGGGCGATTTCTTCTCGTTTGAATTTGCCGATCTTAACCCGGATATCATAACACTGAGCAAATCTATAGGGGGTGGTTTACCTATGGCATTAGTACTTTTCCGTCCTGAGCTTGATCAGTGGAAACCGGGGGAGCACACAGGGACCTTTAGAGGGAACAATCTTGCTTTTGTTGCTTCGACACAACTCCTTGATTATTGGGATAACGATGATCTCTCAAAAGCGGTCTTTTACAAGGAAGAGATACTCAGAACGAAGCTTGAAGCAATAGCCGAAAAATACAGTGATTGGGGCTTGAAAGTGAAAGGGCGAGGACTCGTCTATGGACTTGAAATTACAAGTGAACATAGTGTTGCTTCTGATATCTCTGCAAAAGCTTTTGAAAATGGACTTATCATCGAAACATGCGGTTCAAGCTCGCATGTTGTCAAATTTCTTCCACCGCTTACCGTCGATGAAGAGACACTCATAACCGGACTTGAAATTTTTGAGAAATCGGTCGATGCAGTCATGAAAGAGAAAAAAGATAGATTAACAGAAGGA
This sequence comes from Sulfurovaceae bacterium, assembly GCA_037383745.1. Taxonomy (GTDB): domain Bacteria; phylum Campylobacterota; class Campylobacteria; order Campylobacterales; family Sulfurovaceae; genus BN30871. The sequence goes on along the minus strand of JARROQ010000003.1, from coordinate 53,602 downwards.
TTTTAATGATAGTACGAGACATTAAAGATATCATAGGAGGCGAAAAAGAGGTACACGCCAAAGAGGGTCAGTGGGTGAGTAGACGCATGTTGCTCAAAGATGACAAGATGGGGTTTTCTTTTCATGAAACGATCATAAAAGCAGGAAGCAAAACACATATCCACTACCAAAATCACCTAGAAGCCGTCTATTGTGTTGCAGGGAACGGCAAGATAGAAGATCTCAAAACAGGGGAAGTGCATCCGATATATGATGGCATTATGTACGCACTAAATCTCCATGATGACCATAACCTTTATGGGGGCGATGAAGATATGCGTCTTATCTGTGTCTTTAATCCACCGATTAAGGGTACGGAAAATCATGATGAAAACGGTGTTTACCCTTTAGAGAATTGACACTCCTATGATGCTCTTATGTAGTTAGATATACCAAAGAGGTTTGCATACCAATCATGATTTGTGATATATTCATCGAGCATTTTTAGATGCAACATAAATCCGTCTCCGTTATAATGAGCGTCTTTGATATGCTCCAGCGGGATACCAAGAGTATCGCCTGCATACTCTAATGCAAATAGCTCATATCCTATCGCGGGAGGCTCACCTTTTAGCATATCGTGAGGTATAAAGAAAAAATCTTCCATCTATTCACTCCTTACTGTAGCACTTATCAAACTCTTCGCACGATTGGCATATTTTACTGTCTTGTCCTAATTCTGCCAATGTTCTACCAAATTCATCTTTAACACACTGTATATTTCTTGTGCTATAGACGATGGGTAAGCCTTTTGATTTCGCCTCTGCACGATAATGCTTCATAGCATTATGATTCAAAAAATTTGTTAGCATCAAAACTATCTCAACACTTACGGGGATAGGTCTATCTTTTTTGCATCTATTTTTTTGGTTTCTTGCCGTCCAATGGATGATTGACTTCACGCCCATATCATAAAGAACTTCTCGTATGGGGTCTATCTTATCTCCGCCTAAAATCAATACCGACATCTTTACTCCCTTAGATTATCTTCTCTTTTATCTGAGAACACCACTGCTCTATGCGAGATGCACTCAACTCACTCTCATTATCTTCATCGAGCGCCAACCCGACAAAATAACCCTCCTCAATCTCTGCAGCAGATGCATCATGGATATACCCTTCGCTCGACCATTCGCCAACAACAATACCTCCATTCTTTACGACGACTTCATAGATTGCTCCCATAGCATCAAGATAATTATCACCATAACACTCTTGATCACCTAATCCAAAAAGCGCCACCGTCTTTCCTTTAAAATCTATCTCTTTGAAAGTTGCCCATTCATCATCCCAATCATCTTGCAAGTCACCGCTTCCCCAAGTAGAAGTTCCAAGGATGAGCTTCTCATATTGCTCTATTTTTGCTGCACCCTCTTTTGCAATATCGAACACCTCTTGTATGCCAAGGCTCTTAGCAATTTCCTTTGCTACACTCTCCGTATTTCCCGTACTACTTCCATAAAATATTGCACTCATATATTTTTCTCCTTTTTATTTTAAAATTGATCGCATTGAGTATGGAACAATTTTGATCCTATACTCTCCTAAAAGATCAAGGTGCGGCACCTTGATCGGTATATGTTTTTTGAACATTTTATTTTTCGGATAAACAAGATAGACCTGCTTAAACGAAGTCTGTTCTATGCACTTTACGGCTTTTTGAATATGCTCATCTACAGCGCATTTATCGGGCTGGAGCATTTGCCAAAAGGGAAATATCTTCACCTTCTGATCTTCATTGACTACAACATCGATACACTCTTTAAACTGTACTATCTCCTCTTCTTTGTGCACCTTGCCAAGTCTCTCAAGCACAAATTCCTCAAAAGCATATTGGGCATTGAGTAAAAAGGAGAGTCGATCTTGACCTATGAGCGCAAAAAGTTTCTCTGCGCGTTTTACATCTTGTCTCAAAGATATTCCCAAGGATGCTTGAAAATATTTTGGGCGCAAAAATAGCTGCTGGACAGATGAAGAAAATGGCTTGAAGACACTCAAATCGCTCGGCATCTCATATGCCAAAGGGGCAAAACGCCAACCGAACAAAAGTTTAACTTTCATCACAAAAGCTTCTTGCAAGGGTACATGTACCCACTGTGCTATCTCACGATTACTAAAGTGCAAATCGTCATCTATCTGATTGTTGAAAAAGATATAAAAAATTTTTCTTTGATCACAAATCTTATCAAACACATCCAGCTTTGCCAAAAACTCCTGCGCTTTTTCAAACCCGACAATCATTGTTGCTTTCTCATTAGAGAAAGTCTCTATCGGCACTTCGACACTGCACATTGCATCTCCTTTATAATAGATGAGGTGATATTCATCGCTATAACAACATCCAGATCGGCGTGACGCATTTTCAGTGCTTTGACGATCGAACATGCGGCTTTATTATCAATATCGATATAATCTTTAATCATCTGTCGAATCTCAATTTTCAAATCACTCTCTGCCATAATATCTCCTTTTTGATAATGGATATCAAAATGTTACAGAAAGAAACCTTTATTTATTATTAAATTGATAATTATTCTCAAAATAATATTATATTTGAAAATTGCACATATGTTCGATATAATAGTGAAAACTATTGAGGCAATCATGCTATGAAAAATTGTGTCGGAAGAAAGAGAAAAAACAGAAACATAGATATGGATCACATTGGAACTTGCTTTAAACCATGTGGCATCCCAAGAGATGAGCTTGAAACCGTAGTCATTTATGAAGATGAGATGGAGGCAATTAGGCTTGCCGACCTCGAATCTCTCTACCAAGAAGACTCAGCAAGCAAGATGGGAATCTCACGCACTACATTTGCTAGACTTATCCATTATCCTTTAATTTCTATAAAATAAAGGATAATCCATGTTTAGAAGACAAGGATTATCCTTTAATTTATGGTCATATGTTCATATATTTGAGCATAATTTCTATAAATTAAAGGATAATCCATGTTTAGAAGACAAGGAAAAGGGCAAAGATGCCACAATGGATTTGGCAACAGAGCATCTCAAGGAAGAGGGCTTGGTAGACAAATGCTAAACGAACAAGTTGCGACTGAAAAAGAAGCTATAAGCTTTGGTCAAAGAGATGGTAGCGGTGCAGGTGCAGGATGTGGCAAAAGAGCCAATAAAAACACAAAACCGTGCCAAGGTAATGGAAAAGGCTTAGGTCTTGGAAATGGTAGAGGCAAAGCACACAACAGAACTTTTGAAGCTCGTGGCTAAATGAGAGTAACGATAGCAAGCGGCAAAGGTGGCACGGGGAAAACGACTCTTAGTGTCAATCTTGCTGCATATTTAGCTAAGCACAAAAAAGATGTCGTACTAGCTGATCTTGATGTTGAAGAGCCAAATTCTCAGCTCTTCATCATAGGAGAAGAGAAAAGCTGTACCACAGCAAACCAGATGGTTCCACATTGGGATAAAAGTGAGTGTACCTATTGCGGCGAATGTGCGGATATCTGTAACTTCAATGCTATAGTCGCGCTGGGTGATGAGATCATTATCTACCCACAACTTTGTCACAGTTGTTATGCGTGTAGTGAACTCTGCCCTACTAATTCACTCCCTATGCAGAGTGAACGCATCGGCGAGATTAAGCTCTTTGAATCCAAAGGATTTGATCTCATCGAAGGTAGACTTGATCTTGGTCAAGAGATGGCAGTAGGACTTATAGCACAAACGATAGATTTTATAGATAAAGACTATAAAGACTCGCTCAAACTCTTTGATGCACCTCCTGGTACAAGCTGTCCAGTCATTGAGGCAACCAAAAAGAGTGACCTTGTACTTCTCGTCACAGAACCCACTCCTTTTGGTCTCAATGACCTCACACTCGCTGTAGAGACGATGAAAGTTTTAGGCAAAAAGATGGGTGTCATCATCAATCGATACGGTATCGGTGATGATGCAGTGGAAGCGTATTGCAAAGCAGAACATATCCCTATCGTTGCAAAAATCAAAAATGATAAAGCCGTGGCTGAGTGCTATGCAAAAGGCGAGCTTGTCTATGAGCAGATAGAACATCTCAAAGCATCCATAGAGCAGATTGCAAGTTTTATAGAGGATTATAGATGAGAGAAATAGTTGTCATATCAGGCAAAGGCGGCACGGGGAAAACATCTCTAAGTGCCTCTTTTGCATACTTAGAGGGTCAAAATGCTATCACTGCTGATTGTGATGTTGATGCTGCAAATATGCATATACTCCTTGATGCTGATTTTTCAAACCGGCAAGACTTCTATAGCGGAGAGCTAGCATACATAGATAGTGATAAGTGCATAGATTGCGACAAATGTAAAACAGTGTGCAGGTTTGATGCTATCTTGCTCAAGGAGAATAGGCACACTATAGATAGGATATCCTGCGAAGGGTGTGGATATTGTGCTCGAGTATGCCCAAGTGGCGCTATCACAATGCACAAACAAAAAGCAGGAGATATCTTTGTCTCAAATATAAAAAATGGGGCAACGATGGTGCACGCTAAGCTTGGATTTGCAGCTGAGAATTCAGGGAAATTGGTTGCCAAAGTAAAACAAGAAGCAAAAATGCTCGCACTGAAAGAAGATAGAGAATATGTCATCACAGATGGGAGTCCGGGAATCGGCTGCCCCGTGATCTCTTCACTGAGTGGCGCCAACTTGGTAGTACTCGTCACCGAAGCAACCGTCTCGGGACTCCACGATCTTAAAAGAGTTGTTGAGCTTCTTAAAACTTTCTCCTTGCAAGCAGTATGCATCATCAACAAATATGATCTCAACAAAGAGATGAACAAAATGATTGAAGAGTATCTAGGCACGCAAGATATAGAAGTCATTGCACGCTTGGGTTATGATGAAGCATTTGCACATGCACTTATAGAAGCTAAGCCTATAGTAGAGTATAGCGCACAATCTCAACTCTCAGTAACCATAAAGGAGAGTTGGGAGAAAATTAAAACCAAAATAAGGAATCAAAAATGAAAATAATATTTACCGCCAAAGGCGATAACTGGGAGAGTAAGATAGATGAGCGATTTGGACGCGCAGAGATGTTTGTACTCTTTGATGAGGCAGATGATAGCTTTGAAGCCATCAAGATAGAGACAGAACATATGGAACATGGTGCAGGACTGCAAACGGCACAAAAGGCACTTGAGTTGCACCCTGATATCATCATTACCGGAAACGGCGCAGGCAACAAAGCACTTGATATACTCAAGCGCTCTTCTGTCAAAATGTACATTGGCGCCGGTGGGATGAGCCTCAAAGAAGCATATGAAGCATATAAAAATGAAAAATTAAATCTTCAATTTTAAAGGATGATTATGAAAATTATATTTCCAACAGATGAAAATAACGGTTATCTCTCAAAAAGAGGAGCGCATTTCGGCAAAGCAAACTACTATACGATCATAACGGTAGAAAATGACAAGATAGTCGATGTAGAAGTACAAGCCAATCCCGGACATGCAAGTGGCGGATGCGCAAATGCCGTAACAAATATCATGGCATTTAAACCGGATGCTCTCATTGTGGGCGGCATCGGAAGCTCACCTGCGCAAGGTTTTGCAAATGCGGGACTTGCTGTCTATAGTGATCAAGTAAGTGCTACGGTTGAAGAGAGTGTTGCAAGATTTATCAAAGGTGAATTGACAAAAATTGGCGAGAGAGGAACTTGTTCGGCAAATTAAAATTTGCGTATGGTCATGCTGAACTTGTTTATCTTTCAGAATTTGCTTCGCTGCATCAGCATCTAACTCTAAATCTATGGGTCCTGAAACAGTTGTCCTCGGGCTTTGCCCTGCGAGATTTCGCGTTGCTTCATCAGGACGGCAAAAACAATAATATCTTAGCCATCGCGAGCGTAGCGTAGCGATCCATTCTCTTAGATTGCTTCTTCACTTCGTTCATCGCAATGACACTGCCCTACCTTCATTCCACCTCTCCTGAGGTGGAATATATACCTTAATGAAAGTAATTTTCATAATGGATTTCCTGCCTTCACAGGAACGACGGATCCTATATCCTGCATCCACGGCTACTTATTGTCAAAGCCGAAACCCCATACTCGCACCATCTCTATCAAAATTACTTGCTAACTCTTTATTGATAACCTCTACAAAATCCTCCATAGCAAAGAGGCTCTCTTCTCGTACCGCAACTTTGTATGCTGTATTTTTTATGATGAGATCAATCTGTGCGCCGGTAAGCTCATAACGCGTAAGGGACTCTATCTCGAAGCCATCTTCATAGTCGGCATTTTCAGGCAACATCATCTGCCAAAGACGCAATCGCTGTTTTTTATTTGGTTTTTTAAACTCAATCTTATAATCAAATCTTCTCGAGAAGGCCTTATCGATATTGCCTAAAAGATTAGTCGTCGCTATCAAGATACCATCAAACTTCTCTATCTGCTCTAAGAAGATATTTTGCATCTGATTGTGCATCTTATCCGCTCCACTGCCGACTCCTTCAACTCTACTACTTAAAAACTGATCTGCTTCATTGAGTAGCAAGATAGGGTCAACCTTTGCTTGACGACTCAAATCATAAAAATCATCAAATATCCGTCTCACATTTTTTTCACTCTCCCCAACATACATCGAAAGTATCTTAGAACAATCAAATGAAAGTATCGGCTTTTTAAGACTTCTTGCCAAAGAGTGTGCCGTGAGTGTTTTGCCCGTTCCCGCATAACCGTAAAAGATAATCTTCGCATCGATACTTCGCTTTTTGCCCTTTATACCCCACTGTTTTAACTTCTCAAATACATCTTTATCAAGCTGTCTCATAATCGTCTCAAGCGTCTCTCTCGTCTTGTCATTAAGCACTACATCATCAAGCGTTGTTATGGGCTCAATAAACTCAAAAATCTCTTGCTCTTTAACCAACGTTGCAAGCTTAAGCTTTGTAGCTTTTTTCTTTTTACCCGGATTCATAACGCGAGTCAGTATCTCTTCGTTGATAAAGAACGCGCGACTGATACTGCCAAACATATTGAGTATCTCATCATAGTCAATGATCTCTTCAGACAAAAGCTTAGAGTCCTCATCTAGCAGTGATCTGTTTTTCATCTTTTCAAACTCATCACTGCTTACAAGTTCAACAAGTCTACCAAGCTCCCTATACTGTCCCTCTGTGCCGCTATACTCTTCTTTGAGCAGTGCAAAAAATATACTCTGCTCATTTTGATTTAGCTTCTTCTCTTTGAAGAGATTCTCTATCGGCATCTCCTCACTTGTCAACTCCAATCTTTGATCTATCCGTTGCTGCAAGAGCTTAAGTTTATCGCGAAATCTTGTTATGCCTGCCGAGATATCTTTTGAGCTATGATTTGCTCCTGCTATTACTTGCATAAGCGCTATCTTGTCAAACTGATCTTGAAGATACTCAAGCTGATTGACATACGCTTTTATCTCATCTGCTTCGACTTCGGTAGCCATCTCATCAACAAGCCTAAAAAAACCCGAGCTCAACGAAATGCTATTTGGTAAAATCTCGAGTTTTGAAGAGGCGTCTACGATCTTTGTATTTGCAAATCCTCCAAGTGTAATCCAGCCAAGATCAAGGAGATGTTTTACGAGATCAAGCTTCTCAAGATGCATATTTGCATCACTTTTAAAATTGTCTTCTAACATCTCAAGCACCAAAACCTCATCCACTCCTTTTGCATATCTTTTACAAAGATATTGGAGCAGATTCACTTCATCTTCGGAGCATTTTAGATCATTGTAGAGAGATGTCTCTATGGGATTTTTTGCATTAATAAATTCTATAAAGTCTTTCAAATATTTAACCTTGGGTATAATTAGAAATAGTATAGCATAAGATAGCGAAAATTACGGATATATACCCCAAAGAAGAGACAGATGGATAACAGAGATTTTAACTACCTTTTTAAGAAAGAAAGAGACGAAGAAGCCCCTGCTTCAAATAGCAGTTATGCCAAGATAGCTACCTTCGTACTTTATTTTATCTTTTTATTTGGTTTCTTAGAGTATGCGCCGTATGCTACTTCGAGTACAAAACCACACAATGCATCAATCTTCTCAGAACTCTTTTGGCTTTACTTTTTTGTAGTCCAACAAACCCTTGGCATCGTGCATGAAGGAGGGCATGGGGTCTGCTACATACTCCCTTGCCCGGAATTTTTTATGGTCATTAACGGCACTATCTTTCAGTGGCTTTTCCCGGCAGGAATTGGTTTGTATTTCTACAAAAGAGGCAATAAACTCGCGGGCTATATAGGACTCTTTTTCCTTGGCGTCTCCATGCAATACACGGCATGGTATATATCAACGGCACACGAAGGATTGATAGTCCCTGCATCAAAATCCTTTTTAGGGGTTGATGGTTATCATGATTTCAACTATATCCTCTCTGTATTCCATGCGGTAAAGTATGATTGGCTTATTGCCAATATCGTAAAATTTTTTGCTTATGTGGCAATGGTCGGGAGTGTATTTCTCATGTTTCTGCAGATATTTAAAAAGAAGGGGTCATAAATCATTTTCACTCCACTCTTCGATATAATACTCTAAACAAAGCAACAAAAAAGTGACCTATGAGCAGATTTTTCAATTTTTTCTCAAAAGAGCTAACATACACCTCTGAAGTTCAAGCAAGAAATGGACTCCATCTTAGACCATGTGCACTTCTTGCAAAAAAAGCAGATGCGTTTACAAGCACCCTAACCTTGCATGCAAACGGCAAAAGTGCAGATGCAAAAAAACTCAATGCACTCTTGGCTTTGGGACTCGAGTTTAAAGATACGATCACGCTGAGTGCAAGAGGCAGTGATGCTAAAGAGGCACTCCATACATTGAGTCTCCTGCTTAATAGTTTTAAAGACGAGAAAGAGGCGATAAAACTCTCTCAATCACGCAGAGAGTATAAGGGTGATTTCCTCAAAGGTGAAACTATCCATATAGGTATAGCTATGGCAAAACCTTTTATCTATGCAAATGACTTGGGTCTCAATAAGGGTGAGGATTTCAAAGAGGCGACGAGTAGAGTCAAAGATGAATTGAAACATATAAAAAATGATATATTTGAAGCGCAACTTGCTATCCTTGAGTCGATAGAAGCAAAGAGTTTCAAAGAGTTTGAGAAGATTATCGATAGCCACATAAACAGGGTGCAAGATGGTGCCAATAGCACAAAAGCAGATGACTATAGAGATATCAAAAATAGAATTTTCAAAAGCACTTCAAAACCGAAGATACCAAACGAACCCTTTATTCTACTAAGCGATTCGCTCCTACCAAGTGATATCGAATATCTCTCAAAAAGTAAAGTCGCAGGAGTTGCACTCAAAGATATCTCTCCACGCTCTCATGTAGCGATGCTTTTAAGATCTTTTGATATCCCAACACTTAAAATAGATTTTGATGCAGATTCTCTAAAAGATATAATAATCATAGATGCGGATAGTAAAGTGCTCCTTATTGATCCTAAAAGTGAAGATATAAAAATCGCCAAAAACGCGATACAAGAAAGAGAAGAGATAAAGAAGAGTGCTTTTATAAAAAGTGGCGAGCATGCCATAACAAAAAATAGAGCAACGATCAAAGTGCTTGCCAATGTGCATGATCTCACAAGTGCAAAAGAGGCAAAAGAATTTGGAAGTGACGGTATCGGGCTCCTTAGAAGTGAATTTATCTTTAAAGAAAAAAAGCCCACTCTTGAAGAGCAGATACGATTTTACGCAGAGATATTTGCACTCTTTGATGATGTGTGCGTGCGCACACTCGATGTAGGTGGAGATAAAAAACTTCCCTATATCACTATCGAAGAGGAACAAAATCCTTTTTTGGGCATACGGGGCATACGACTACTGCAGACACATCAAGAGATCATAAGCGAACAACTCACGGCTATACTCAGAGCTGCTAACAATAGAGCTATCAAGATTATGTTCCCGATGGTGGCAACACCAAGAGAGTTTATAGAGGCAAAAGCACTCGCTCTTAAACTGGCAAAAAAAGAGAATATCAAAATAGACAATGTGCAATTTGGCATCATGATAGAGGTTCCCTCAGTTCTTTTTACGCTCGAAGAGTTCGATAAGGTAGTTGATTTTTACTCCATTGGCACCAATGACCTCGCGCAATATCTCTTTGCCGTTGATCGCACCCACAAAACATTGCAAATCGATGATACAGAGGGTGTGATATATAGGGCGATAACAAAGATAGCTAGAGAAACCACAAAACCGCTCAGCATCTGTGGAGAGCTTGCAAGTGATATTAACAACACCCAAAAGCTTATAGAGTGTGGGCTTACAACACTCAGCGTTGCACCAAAAATGATTCCACGCATCAAGGAGAAGATAAGAGATGTTTAGCTTTTTACAACGCATAGGCAAAGCGCTTATGACGCCCATTGCCGTACTTCCTGTTGCGGCACTACTATTACGATTTGGTGCGGGAGATATCTTCGAGGGGCAAATAGCACTTATCATGGAGAGTGCGGGCAAAGCCGTCTTTGACAACCTCGATATGCTCTTTGGTATCGGTATCGCGTATGGACTTGCAAAAGGTAATGATGGAGCAGCAGCACTGAGTGGCGCACTTGGAGTATTTATAGCCAAAGCCGTCTATCTTAGCATTGATAGTGAACTCAAAATGGGAGTCTTTATAGGCATCATCATCGGTGTCATTGCCGGTGTGCTTTACAATAGATTTTACGATATCAAGCTTCCTGAATTTTTAGGATTTTTCGGCGGGAAAAGATTTGTGCCCATCATTACATCTCTTAGTGCCGTTATCGTTGGAGTGCTTGCCGGATATTTTTGGCACTATGCCCAAGCTGCGATTGATACATTCTCCCATACTATCATCGGACTTGATCAAATAGGGGTATTTATCTACGGTACACTCAATAGACTCCTTATCCCTCTTGGATTGCACCATATACTCAATAGTGTCTTTTGGTTTCAGCTCGGCGAATATAGCTATGTGCGTGATGGCGCCGAACTTGTAGCAAATGGCGATCTCCATCGTTTTTTTGCAGGCGATAAGAGTGCCGGCACTTACATGAGTGGCTTTTATATCCCTATGATGTTTGGGCTGCCCGCCATGGCACTTGCTATCTATCTAAAAACAGACAAAAAACAGCGTGCCAAAGCGGGAGCTATCTTGGCAGGTGTGGCATTTACCTCTTTTTTAACAGGCATCACAGAGCCTTTAGAGTTTCTCTTTCTCTTTATAGCGCCGGCTCTTTTTGTATTGCACGCACTACTTACAGGCTTAGCGCTTGTGGTTGCAAATCTTTTTGATATCCATGCAGGCTTTGGATTTTCAGCCGGAGCGATTGACTATCTCATCAACTATAAGCTGGCACAAAATCCATTGCTTATCATTCCTATAGGATTGGTCTTTAGTGTTATCTATTTTATATCCTCATATCTTCTTTTAACATTTCTTAAAGTAGAGTTTTTTAAAGATAATAAAGATGAAGCCAAAACAGAAAGTGCCAATGCAAAAGCTTTTATAGAAGCGCTTGGAGGAAGTGAAAATATCCTTGATATTGATGCATGCATTACACGATTGCGCATCAAACTCAAGGACAACACGCATCTAAATGATGATACTTTTACTCAGCTAGGAGCCGCAGGGGTTATACGACCCGATAACAACTCCATACAAATAGTGCTTGGCTCAAAATCCGAGAGTGTTGCTAGTGAGATACGAGATGAGCTTAGTAGCTAAGGTCGAGTCTCAATTACTTATACATCACTTTTGCACCTCTGGTGCAATCTATCAAATAACTGTCATGCGAGCATCCTTGTAAAGCAGGCATATCCGCGGCGGTACAGATAGCAAGCAGGGATATGCCGCCCGCGACTTTGTGGGCATGACGCTTTTACTCCACTTTTCTAAAAAGTGGAAAGAAGAAGAGAGAAATATTTATAGTTTTTTTCCATTTTGATATTATGGATTGCTTCTTCACTTCGTTCATCGCAATGACAACACTCCATCACCCTGAACTTGTTTCAGGGTCTAAACTATAAGAAGAGATGCCAAAACAAGTTCAGGAACGACAGACTCACAACTTACCACAAATTAGAATCATCGTTCATGCTGAGCAAAGTCGAAGCATAAAAGATTTTAATTGCTCTTCGATGGTTCGATGGTTCGACAAGCTCACCACGAACGGATTTCGACAAGCTCACCACGAACGGATTTCAACGGGCTCACTACTCACCATAAACAGGCTTTCTCGACAAATTCACTACTCACTATTTAATGCTTGACACTCACAAATGCCAATAGATTTTACTACTTATCCTTCTTCTTTGGCATCTTCAACACTATAATAAATGCGATAATAACTCCTGCATAGATGGCAAACATCCAGAGATCATCACTCGCTGAATTGTTCATATACCCACCTCCATAATCACTCCATTGTCTTCCACATCACCCATAAACTCATTGACAACTTTTTGTCCACTTGAGACGATAACAGGCGTTGTCGCATCGATGCCCTTTGCACGCAAAAGCTCGAAATCGACTTCTATGATAGGGTCACCTGCCTTGACACTCTGTTCCTCACTTGCAAGTCTACGAAACCCTTCGCCTGCAAGCGTAACGGTATCTAGTCCTATATGCACAATCACCTCTACACCTTTGTTGTTGATGGCAAAAGCATGATTTGTTGGAAATATCTTTGTGATAACACCATCAATAGGCGAACAGATGATTGAGTCTTTTGGAGTAATAGCGATACCTTCACCTGCCATTTTTTTAGAAAATACCTCATCATTAACATCCTTAAGCGAAATGACTTTGCCCTTGCAAGGAGCAAGCACCTCAAGCTTTTTCTTCTCAAACAGACCAAACATCACGCGCCTTTCTTGTATTTGATTTGACCGTCAACTATAGTAAGTAGGATATCAAAATTTTCATCAAAGATAGCCATATCCGCGTCATAGCCCTCTTTTATGCGACCTTTTTTGAGTCCAAGTTTTTTCGCTGGCACTTCAGTGACGCAAAAGAGAGCTTGAGGGATAGGGACACCGGTAATATCTCTCATATTTCTTAGTGCTTCATTGAGTCTCAAAACACTTCCAGCAAGTTGTCCATTTTGTAAAGTTGCTTTACCTTTCTCGACATTGACAACCTGCCCACCTAGGCTATAGCTGCCATCACACATGCAACCGGCACGCATAGCGTCAGTGATTAGGATAAGTTGCTCTTTTTTGATACGCCAAAAAGTTCTGAGCGTCGCATCATGCAAGTGAATCCTATCGGCAATTACATCACAAGTTATGTTGCTATCCAAAACGGCGCCGATGACTCCGGGAGCTCTATGGTGCATAGCACTCATTGCATTACCGAGATGTGTTGCGTGGTCTATGCCGAGATCGAGAGCATGCATAGCTTCCTCATATGTTGCATTGCTATGACCGATGCTAAGACTGATGTGAGGATAATGCTTTTTAAGATGTGTGATAAAAGCATCTGAGCCTCCCATCTCGGGTGCCAATGTAATCATCTTGACAATGTCGCTGTATCTATCTATAAAACTAATATCAGCTTTTATGATATGGCTTTTATCTTGTGCACCACATTTGAGAGGATTGATAAAAGGACCCTCAAGGTGTGCACCTAAGATATTTGCCCCATTTACACTCGAAGCGTTTGATTGTATATTGTCAAGTGCATTTTCGATGGAGTGTAAATCCATTGTCATAGTTGTTGCCAAAAAAGAGGTTGTTCCATTTTGAACTATGCTTTCACTTATAGTATTAAGTGCCTCTTTTGTCGCATCCATTACATCACTGCCACCGCTTCCATGGATATGAATATCTATGAAACCGGCACTCAGATACGCACCGCCTGCATCAATAATCTGTAAATCTTTTGACAACTGATCTGCGTCAACAATGGAGTGAATCATTTTGTCAAATATGACAGCTTTCCCCTCTATAATTTGATCTGCAACTATCAATTTTGAATTTACAATGGCACTTAACAAGGCGTTTTTTTGTCCCTGTTGACTTCTTTTTTTAATACTCTCTTGAGCACCTTTCCGGTAGCATTTTTTGGTAACTCATCGATAGTATATATATGTTTTGGTATCTTAAAATTTGCTATATGTTTTTTAAGATACTGTTTTACTTCTGATTCTTGTATCTCTTTAACATCCTCTTCAAGCTCGATATAAGCTATAGGAATCTCGTCACACTGCTCGTCAAATACCCCTATAACGGCACTTGCCTTGATACCCGTATACATATCGAGCACATCTTCTATCTCTCGTGGATAAATATTAATCCCTTTAGAGATGATAAGATCTTTTTTTCTATCGACGATAAAGAGATAGTCATCCTCATCTACATACCCCATATCTCCGGTGAGCAACCAGCCATTAATAACTGTTTCAGCTGTCGCCTCGGGCTTGCCGAGATAGCCTTGCATCACATTATCGCCTCTGGTTATGATGTCACCTATCTTGCCTATAGGAACCTCCAAGAGGTTCTCATCAACAATTTTGATCTCATATCCCTGAAGTGGAGGTCCAACTGATTTTACTTTTGTTCTCCCCGGGATATTTACACACACAGCCGGTGACGCTTCACTTAAACCATACCCCTCTATAAGAGTAGTTCTTTTGAATTTTTTGCCCATAGCATCAAGTGTTTTCTCTTGGAGTGCCGAAGCGCCGGAGACAAATATCCTGATGGCATTGAAACGCATAAAGTACCAAGGTAGCTTGGCTTTAACCAGCGCACTATACAAATCAGGTATTCCAAAAAATAGCGTGACTCTTTTGAGTAGTGTCTGCTTAAATATGTTTGAGAAAGGCTGCACTGATTGAATGACAACAATCGAACCTTTGACATAAAGCATCAAGATTACGCCAATAGAGAGCGTAAAAGAGTGAAACATCGGCAAAAAGACGATGGCTCTATCTTTTGAGTGTACACCTATGGTTTTTGAGCCTGCTATGCTGTTTGAAAATACATTTCTATAGCTTAACATTGCACCTTTTGGCTTGCCCGTAGTCCCGGAAGTATAAAATATCAAGGCAAGATCATCTAATGAAAGATTGCGACACTCTACATCTCCGCCAAACTCAAGTGCTTTTGAGAAAAGTTGATCCCCACCTATGATATTGGCAAGTTCACCCTCCCAAATAATCGACTTTTTAATGCTCTCGGGCGTTCCCTCTCTTACTGTATTTTCGTGTACAGCGGAAGCGATAAGCATCTTTGCATTACAATCTTCAAGGATGTAATGTAACTCTTCAGACTTTAAAAAAGTATTGATAGGAACACTCACAGCACCAAGTTTAGAAACAGCAACAATAGCGACGATGTATTCGATAGAATTTCTTAAAAACAACGCTACATTATCACCCTTGCCTACGCCTCTATTGTTAAGATAGGCTGCAAAAGTATCTGCAAGTTTTAAAAGCTCCCCATAGGAGACTTTGCGTTTATCTAGAAAGAGGGCGGTTTTTTTCCCACCCTTTGTGGCATGAGATGCAATCATCTCATAAAAAGAGGAGAAAAGATACTCCTCGTCTTTAGAACTCATACTCTACTCCAAGAGTTGTGATATAAGCGCCACTACCGGTAAATTCTCCGCCATAAGCCAACACTCCATTGGTATTTACGCCCGCTTCAAGTGTTCTTGTGTCTTTATCAAGATACAAGAATGCAGCGCCTACTGTAAGCGCATCACTCATTTTATACTTTACGCCCAATGTATATATCTTTGAATCACTATCGGGCAATTCAAAACCTAAAGTTGCATCAGGAGCAGGTGTCTCATCGATTGCAAATCCTGCCATTGCCGTAAGCTTCTCATTGACTTTATAGGTTGCACCTATTCTAAACGCATCAGTATCTTTCCAATTTTTTGGTTTAGGCGCATCAAAATAAGGTGCTAATGGTCCAATGTCTTGATCATAGTTAAAATCTAGATCTTTATATTTTGACCAATAGGTTCGCTCATAGTTAAGCTCCACCGTCAAATCACCCCATGTTTTACTCGCAGCCAATACCAATGCTGCAGGAAGCGGAATCTCTACTGAGGCACCATAAGTATTATAGCTACCCATAAAACCTAAAGTTGCATCACCCTCCGGCTTTAAGCTTACATTTGATCGATAGGTTGCTGCTAAATTGATATCATCAGTCGGCTTATAATGCAGTGCGATGTTATATCCAAAAGAGATATCATCGCCTTCCATATCCCTAGATAGTGGTGTGCCGGTATCTGCTGCATCACTTTTTACTACCCCTTGGGTATAAACCATTCTTGCGCCTACTCCCACACTAAAATTGTCACTTACTTTATAGGCAAGTGTTGGATTGAGCTCCAAAATCTTCAGTGTAAACTCCTGTGCACTCGCCTTTTGATAAGCGCTCTCCCATCTTTTAGAGAGTCCGGCCGGAGCCGTTAAACTCACCCCCCATCTAAAATCACCATATGCCTTACTTACAAAGTGTATATTTGGTGCTAAGATATCCTCAGTCTCTGATTTTCCGGAATATGTTACACCTGCATTGCTTGAAAATTTAGCCGGAGGCAGATGAATATAACTCAACCCTCCACTGATAAAACTCTTATCACTCATAAAGCTCATAACCGCAGGATTATAATACGATGCGTCTGCCCCATTTGCGTTTGCCGTATAAGCAGCAGCCAGTGCCATAGAACTCACTGATTGTTCCGGTATCTTATACCCCGAAGCCAATACCAATCCCGAAGTAACCACACTTAATACAATAACCTTTTTCATACATTCCCTCCTTGTATATTATTATGTCCCCACTAAAGAATAAAGATCTTTTATCTCCTTTTCCCAGATGGTTTCATCAATCGTCTCTAAAATAAGCGGCATATCATCCATTCTTGAATCATTCATGATAAGTTTAAACGGCTCCCAGCCAAGCTCGCCTCTACCTAGAGAGTGGTGTCTGTCAACTCTTGCACCAAGCGGTGGTTTTGAATCATTAAGATGCATTGCGCTCAAATATTTAAATCCCACGATATCTTCAAATACTTGCATCGTCTTTTCATAGGCTTCTTTTGTTCTTAGATCATAGCCTGCCGTAAAAGTATGGCAAGTATCCAAACAGACGCCCACTCTACTTTTATCTTCAATTCGTTCGATAATATACGCTAGATGTTCAAATCTATAGCCAAGATTACTTCCTTGTCCTGCTGTATTTTCTATGATGAGTTTTACTTTTGAATCTTTTGTCTTTTCGATTGCTTCATTCATACTCGTAGCGATAACCTCTAAGCACTTATTCTCAACTGATGCCAAATATGCCGTATCTTCTTTCTCTTTTGAACTCAATTTTACAAGATGGCTTCCGGGATGAAAATTTAATTTCTCCAACCCCAATTGCTCACATCTTTGAAGCTCATCTAAAAATGCTTCTTGTGATTTTTTGAGTTTATCAGCTTCAGGATGCCCCAAATTGATAAGATAGCTATCGTGTGGTAAAACATGTTTTGGACTTATTTGACTTGTTGCTAGATTTATCTTAAACTCATCTATCTCTAGCATAGAAAGCGGTTTTGCATTCCATTGTCTCTGATTCTTCGTAAAAAGCGCAAAAGCCTTTGCTCCTATCGCCATAGCATTAAGCGGTGCATTTTGGACACCTCCGCTTGCACTGACATGAGCCCCTACAAACTTCATAGATACGCCACCTTTATGGTTATGTTATTTATTGTATCGTGAAAAACTGCTGCTCCATTTAAAACCTCATATCTGATATCATAGTAACCATCTTTAACGATATTTTGAGTAAAACCGTTACGCTTTTTTACTACATACTCCCCGTCAAAGAGTGCTCTTTGCATGATAACATCTTCGAGTATGTCTCGAGGATAATAACTACTGAGCACCTGCTTGTTAAACGCCTCTTTGTCCATACACTCAAAAAAACTCATACAGATATTCTCTTTTGAAATCTTGAGCGAAACAACCGGGTTTCCATTTGCATACATTTGGAGCTTTATAAAGTCTTGATACTTATACAAAAAACCTGCATCAGCATACCCCATCGAAGGTGTCTTGAATGTCATAAAAAGTGATTTCTGCTCTTTTGTGGCAGGATCTATGCAGCCAACCAAAAAGAACAAAATTAGAAATGAAAATAGAGCTCTTCCCTTCATATTTCTCCCTACAATATATTAAGAGTACTTTAAGCACTTTATTATTATAATTCCGTCCATTCACTAAAAAATGGCCCCATCGTCTAGCGGTTAGGATCCATGGTTTTCATCCATGTTACCGGAGTTCGAGTCTCCGTGGGGTCACCACTTTTTTACTGTTTGGCCCCATCGTCTAGCGGTTAGGATCCATGGTTTTCATCCATGTTACCGGAGTTCGAGTCTCCGTGGGGTCACCACTTCCGAATTATCTTATTATTCTATCGAAAAATTAAAAGATTTAACTAAATTTTATTTTAAATGTATCTTAAGTGTGACTTGTCGGCACCTCACCCTTTTCTACCCTTTGTGCAAATTCACTCATCTCGCCTTTGGCAAGTGCTTGTGCCTGCTCTACCCATTTTTCTCTTGCTGCTCTTCCTTGAAAAGAGAGATAATTATCGATCCATAGCATCTCTGATTTTCCCCAAGAAGCAATCTGATCAAAATGATAGACACCAAGTTCATTAAGCTTATGCTCTATGGTAGCGCCAAAACATGTTTTACCACACGATAGCTATCTTATCAATTTGGGGCATCCTGAAGCTGATAAACTCAAAAAATCACAAGAAGCATTTTTAGATGAGCTTCACTATTCTTGTTGGCTAATGGTCTTTGATCACCATATCCATTAGCTACCATTTTTTTAGCATCAACACCTTGTTTGATCAAAGCATCCTTTACACTCAATGCTCTTTGTTTTGAGAGCTCCAGGTTGTACTCCGGATCTCCTACGCTGTCTGTATGACCGGATATTTCTATGGTGTAAGTGCTGTTCTCTTTGAGTATTTCGGCTATCTTTTGTATAGTCTCTAGACTCTTAAGAGTCAATTTTGCACTATCCTCTTCAAAATTGATATCTTCAATCTCTGCTATCTCATTCATTTTCACCTCAAGTGCTTGCGCTTCAACGCTCAACTCAGGATAGGTCATCTCTATAAATTTCTTCTCATAAACAGAAGTATCAATATTTGGAATGAGTGAAGCACTCAAAAGTGAATCTATCAAAGCTTTTGCATCAGGGTCATCGGTCTTGCCATCGATAGTAAGCAAGCCCTCTTTGTAGATGATAGAGCCCTCTTTATAACGCTCTTTAAGAATATCAATCAATTTCGAAATCAATGCAACCACTTTAGTAGAATCTTGAAGAGTTTCATCGACATCAACACTTTTTGTTACACTATAAGTCGTATCAATAAGTTTAGAGTCCAAAACCTCGTAAGCATCTTGTGAATCTAATGTTGCATTAAAATAGATCTCTTTCCCTGTTTTATTTATCTCAATAGTAACGAGCTCGCTCTTGGGTGTATCGGTAGCTGATGTGAGAGTATCTTCTTTGTTCATCTGCTCATAGATACTATGTGTATGGCTATAGAGGCAATAAAGAGAGAACAGTACTAAAGCTATAAGTGCTAAAACTATTTTACTAGATGACTTCACGCAAACTTCTCCTAATATTTATCTATTGTAACAATGTACCAATAGGTAGATTATAGTAATTTTATCTTTAAATAAAAGGGGATTAAATATTATTTGGGAAATATTATCAAGGCGGAGAGCCTCGATTGTAAATTTGTAGTAGTTACACTAATTCTATGATCGCCATCGGAGAAGCATCACCTCTTCTTGTGCGAGTTTTAATAATTCTTGTGTATCCGCCATTTCTCTCTTTGTACTGTGGCGCTATCTCTGTAACAAGCTTATTTGTAGTAGTTTTATCTTGAAGCATTGCAAAGACTGCTCTATGTGCATTGGAATCTCCGGCAGCAGCTTTTGTTATAAGCTTCTCATAATAACTTCTAAGCTCTTTTGCTTTTGGTAAAGTTGTTTCGATCTTACCCTCTTTCGTCAAAGCAATAGATAGGTTTTTAAGTAGAGCGGCTCTATGGGAAGAGGTTCTACCTAATTTACGATATCCATGTCTATGTCTCATTGGTTATCCTTTAGTTGTTTTATTTTCTTAATCAATACATTTCTAATTGAATCTTCAAGTGTATATTCAGATCCAAAACCGTTACTCTCTAAACATTCATTGATCTCATCAAGTGACTTTTTACCTAGATTTTTGATATTTTTTATCTCGTTCTCACTCATAAGCACCAATTCGCCTAGATATTTTATACCTGATCTGTCAAGCGAATTAAATGATCTTGCACTGAGCCCAAGTGTATCTACTGTCTTTAAGAAAGGTTTGAGTTCAGACTCATCACTCGCTTTAATCGGAGCACTTTGGATGTCGATACCTAGCACACCATTAAATACACTTAACTGTTTATTCATAGTCTCTAAAGCATTTGTAAATGCTTCTACAGGACCTATTTGACCATCTGTCTCTATATCAAAAACTATCTTCTCATAATTTGGGTTATCCTCAACGAGAACATGCTCTATCCTATAGTTTGCTTTTCTAACAGGTGTAAAAAATGCATCTATTGCAATAGCACCTTCGGGTATCTCGCTCATAAGATCCTCACTTGGAACATAGCCGATACCTTTTGCGATCGTCATAGTGAAATTAAGCTCAGCATCTTCATTGAGTGTTGCCACAGGAAGATCGCCATCTATAATCTCTACGAGATCGTTTGCAAGATCACTTGCTTTAATGTCTTTAACGCCTGAAAATGAATAATTCACCTCAACTCTATCTCTGTTTTCATCAAGAATCTTAAAACGAATATTTTTAAGATTTATGATCAATACGGCAACATCTTGATGCATACCTCTGATAGTATCAAACTCATGGCTTGCGCCTTCTATTTTGATAGAGATAGGAGCATACCCGATTGAGCTACCCATTATCAACCTTCTTAAAGGATGTGCCAAAGTAACCGCATACCCTGTTTCAAATGGATATGCAACGATTTCAGCTCTGTTTTGGCTCACTTCATTTACTTCTACCTCAGTAGGAATTGATGGCGCGACTTTTATTTTTCTCATTAGCTGACCCTTTTATAAAAATTATTTAGAATAAAGTTCGACTATTAGACGCTCTTCAACTGGTATGTTCACTTCATCTCTCGCCGGCACTCTTGTAAACATGCCAAAAAGTTTTTCTTTGTCAACATCTACCCACTCAACAATACCTGTTTGATTGGTAAGCTCGATTGCTCTTAGTATCTGAGAATTTGTTTTACTTTTTTCTCTTATCTCTATCTTTTGACCAGCTTTAACGCTATATGAAGGGATACTCACTCTTTTGCCATCAACCAAAATATGGCCATGGTTTACAAGCTGTCTAGCGAATGCTCTTGTCGTAGCAAATCCCATTCTGTAAACAACATTGTCAAGTCTCTTTTCAAGAAGTTCGATCAATAGACTCCCTGTATTTCCTTCTCTTCTATTTGCTTCAACAAAAAGAGATCTAAACTGTTTTTCACTTATGCCGTACATAAATTTAGCTTTTTGTTTCTCTCTAAGCTGTAAACCATACTCGCTTATTTTTGTTCTTCTTTGACCGTGTTGCCCCGGAGCATAAGGTCTTTTTTCAAGAGCGCTTTTACCAGCTAGTCTTCTTTCGCCCTTTAGTCCTAGATCAACGCCAAGTCTTCTCTCTAGTTTTTCAACCGGACCTCTATATCTTGCCATTTAAAACCCTTTTAGTATCTTAAAAATTTGGGCACTATTGTGCCAACTTGCATACATAAATCTCAAATAATGAAAATTTATACTCTTCTTTTCTTAGGTGCTCTACAGCCGTTATGAGGTAATGGAGTAATATCTTTCAATGATGTTACACTAATCCCTTCTACAGTACCGATAGCTTTTACTGCCGTATCTCTACCTGAACCGGGACCTTGAACTTTGATTCCAACCTCTTTAATTCCATGCTCTTTTGCTTTACTTAAAGCATCATCTACAGCTTGTTGTGCTGCGAATGGAGTAGACTTTTTGCTTCCTTTGAATCCGAGTGAACCTGCACTGCTCCAAGAGATAACATTACCCATCTCATCTGTGACGGTTATAACAGTGTTGTTAAATGTTGCTGCAACATAAACAATACCTTTAGCTATATTCTTTTTTGATTTTTTCTTAGCCATGATGCCTACTCCTTAATTATGCCGAGCCAACGGTTTTTCTTTTACCTTTGCGTGTTCTTGCATTGGTCTTTGTTTTTTGCCCTCTAACCGGAAGTCCTCTTCTGTGTCTAAGACCTCTGTAGTTACCAAGATCCATCAAAGATTTTATGTTCATAGCAACCTGTTTTCTCAAATCACCTTCAACCATATAATTCTCTTGAATCTCATTACGAATAAGCGCCGCTTCCGCATCACTTAACTCATGAACTCTTTTGTTATAGTCAACTCCACTTGCATCTAGAATCTTGCGTGAAGTATGAAGACCTATACCAAAGATATAAGTAAGTGCGTACTCCATACGCTTCTTCTGAGGTAAATCTACACCTGCTATACGTGCCATATTTATCCTTGTCTCTGTTTATGTTTTGGATTTTTACAAATCACGCGTACTATGCCATTACGTTTGATAATCTTACAATCATCGCACATTTTCTTAACCGAAGCTCTAACCTTCATTGGCTACTCCTGTGTGATATTTTACACCTAAATTTTGCGTGGTATATTGAGAAAAATATACCAACTCTTGGATAATCGGTGTGTATTATTCAAAAGTTTCTTCTCGCAGACCTTTTAACCTTTTTATACGTTCAAAGGGCAATGATTATACCTAAAAGATTGTTAAAGTTTACTTATACCTAAAAGTAATTCTGCCCTTATCGAGACTATACGGAGTAAGTTCCACCTTCACTTTATCGCCCGGAAGTATCTTGATATAGTGCATTCGCATCTTTCCTGCAATGTGACAAAGCACGATATGGCTGTTATCCAACTCTACTCGAAATGTTGCGTTTGGAAGCGCTTCGACAACTTTTCCATCAATCTCTATGACATCATCTTTTGCCATTTTTATCCTTTTTATTAGTTATTTTCTTCTTTTGCTCGAACAAAGTTTGAGCAAAATTCATCTCACTAAAGCTTCGGCTAGCGCCTCAGAAAACCTCTTGTTATTTTCTTCTTTTGTTTGAGCAAAGTTTAAGCAAAATTAATCTTCTTTGTTTTGCCTTATGGCTCGCATAACCTCTTACTTTCCGTTATATCTATAAAAAGATGTAAAAAATATCTCTACTCCTCTTTTAAGATACGCTCGCTGCTACCTATCTCACTCAAGATAACAGCCCTGCCACCAATCATAGCGACTTGATGCTCATAATGGCTTGTATTGAGTTGATCCTCACTAATAACTGACCACTCATCACCTAAAAGTAATGGTCTGCCGCTCTTTTGGCACACCATTGGCTCGATACAAAAAACCATACCGTTTTTTATCTTTGGCCCTTGGTTTGCTTTCCCCTCAACATAATTTGGGATATTGGGCTCATCGTGGGGCTTTGATCCGATACCATGGCCGCAATAATCACGCAAAGGCACATAGCCTCTCTTAGTAATACCTTGCTCTAAGATCAAAGAGAGCTCCTTAAATCGCATACCCTCTTTGATTTGTGAAATTGCCTCATAGAGAACATCTTTTGAGCAATCAATAAGTGCTTGATCCTCTTGTGATATCTCGCCTATAGGCATAGTAATCGCTGCATCACCATAATAATCATCAAGCTTTACACCAATGTCGAGTCCAAGTATATCACCGCTTTGTATGATAGTCTCTTCTGTCGGAATACCGTGGATTACAACTTGATTGAGTGAGGTGCATACGGAACCGCTAAATCCATAGAGCCCTTTAAATGCCGGGATGGCATCAAATGAGCGGATATACTCTTCACCCATTGTATCTATCTGCTTAAGGCTCATGCCCTCTTTGATATTTTTTTGGAGATAATCGAGTGTCTTAGCTACAAGCTCACCTGCTTTGGCAAGCTTGTGTATCTCAGCAGATTTGCGTAGAGCTATCGCCATCTTAGAGACCTACGTTTCCTAAAACGTCGTATTGATTCATGGTTCTTTGTGCTTCAATTTTTCTCATCGTATCAAGTGCGACTTGCACAACGATCAAAACAGCTGTTCCACCAAAATAGAAGGTCGCACCCATTGAGTTAATCAAAACAAATGGTAGCGTAGAGATAGTAGCAAGATAGAGTGAACCACTCACTGTAAGCCTACTTGCAATCTCAGTGATAAAATCTTTTGTATGAGCACCTGGTCTAACACCGGGAATAAATCCACCTTGTCGTTTCAAATTATCAGCAATATCTTTTGCATTAAATGCGATCGATGCATAGAAGAAAGCAAAAAAGACGACCAAAACAAATGTTGTTAAGTTAAAAACAACTCCGCCCGGAGCTATAAAATCTGCAATTTGCTGCATGATACCATTTTGGCTTGATTGCAACATAGTAAGAGGAAACATAAGAACCGCCGAAGCAAAGATCGGAGGAATAACCCCTGATAGATTTACTTTGATTGGTATATAGTTCATCACTCTTTTTGTCTGATTTTGCATAATAGTTTTTCTAGAATAAGAGATAGGCACTCGTCGCTCGCCAAGCTCTATATAGATAATAACAAAAATTGTTATAAATATGATTGCCAAAATTGCCAGCACAACCAAGAAGTTCATCTCACCTGCATTGACTGATTTTACTGTATTAGATATGGCGCTCGGAATTCCCGAGACAATGCCGGCAAAGATGATGAGTGAAATACCGTTACCAATACCTTTTTGTGTAATCTGTTCACCAATCCACATAAGTAGCATCGTTCCTGCTAGCATAGAAAATGTAGCAATCACTGTAAATATAAACGGATCTATAAATACTGCTTGTTTACTTACTAAGCCCATGGAGACTCCGATAGCCTGAACAACGGTAATAAAGATAGTAAAGTAACGAATAATCTGCATATATTTTTGCATCCCGTCACGCTCTTTTTTCATCTGTCCGAGTGCAGGAAAAGTCGCAGCGAGTAACTCCATGACGATAGAGGCAGTAATGTAGGGCATGATACCAAGAGAGATGATACTCATACGGCTAATGGCATTGCCGCTAAACATATTGGCTAAGCCAAGCGCATTTTTTGCGTTTTCGCCATCAAAAAAGCCTTTGATGACCTCCAAATCTACCCCGGGAGTAGGGATATAAGCCAAAACTCTATAAGCAAATATAAACCCAAGGGTTAGAAGAATCTTTTGAGTTAAGGTATTTGACATATTATTTTCCGCTTGTTGTTATTGCTTCATCTTTGATCTTAGAAGCCAATTCTTTTGCACTTGCACCTATTAATTTTACTTTTGTAACATATTTTGGAAGTTTGTAAACCTCTTTGATTGTCTCCAAACTCAACTCTTTAAGCTCTGCTACTGCTTTATTTTTGTCAACATTGATAGCATGAGCTTTGACAACTCTTGATACAAATCCTATCTTAGGAAGTCTCTTATAAAGTGGTTGTTGTCCACCCTCAAAACCTCTTTTTTCATTGTATCCGGCTCTTGATTTTTGACCGTTTTGACCTTTTCCGGCAGTCTTTCCTGTGCCTGAACCTTGCCCTCTACCGACTCTTTTTCTCTCTCTTGTCGATCCGTAAGCAGGCTGTAAATTATGTAATGACATCTTAGCTCCTTAAGATTTTATTCTTGCAAGAGCTTGTACTGTCGCTCTTACTAGGTTATTTGGATTATTTGAGCCAATAGATTTAGTAAGAATATCTTTAATGCCTGCAAGTTCGATTACCGGTCTTGCAGCTCCACCTGCGATAACACCCGTACCTTCGCTCGCCGGTCTTAGCAATATTCTACTTGCATTAAATTTATGCTCTATATCATGTGCTATTGTTGAGCCTTTAATCTCGATTTTCACGAGATTTTTAAAGGCATCATCGACTGCTTTTTTTATGGCATCAGGAACCTCTTTGGCTTTACCAAATCCATACCCAACTGTTCCTTGTTTATCACCAACGACTACAAGAGCAGTAAATCTAAATCTTCTACCACCTTTTACAACTTTTGTAACACGGCCGATATTCACTATCGCTTCTTCGAAATTCTCTCTATCAATATTTTGCATCATCCGTCCTTAAAACTTTATACCGGCTTCTCTAAGTGCTTCAGCAAATGAAGCAACAACGCCATGATAGAGATAACCGTTTCTATCAAATTTTATACTCTCTATATTAGCAGCTTTAAGATTTTCTGCCATCTTTTTAGCCACCTCTTTTACATCTTCTTGGTTGCATTTCAATCCAAGTTTTCTTCCGTCAACTGAAGCCAAAGTGTGACCTGCTAGATCATCAATCGCTTGAGCATAAAAATATTTATTTGACTTGTAAACGCTCAATCTTGGAAGTTCAGCAGTACCGGTTACTTTTGATCTTACTCTTGCTTTCTTTTGGGCGTTAAGTCTATTTTTTCTTCTTTGAATACTTTTTAACATCTCATATCCCCTTATTTCGCTGCCGACTTACCAGCTTTTCTGATAATAGTCTCGTCTGTGTATTTAACACCTTTTCCTTTATAAGGCTCAGGTGGTCTAAAATCTCTAATCTCAGCCGCAACTTGTCCGACAGTCTGCTTGTCGCTACCACTGATAGTGATAACATTTTTCTCGACTGTTACGTTGATCCCTTCAGGAATATCATAGTTGATATCATGAGAGAAGCCGAGTTGCAAATTAAGTACTTTGCCTTGCATGGCAGCTCTATAACCAACACCATTGATCTCAAGTGATTTTTTAAAGCCTTCGTTAAGACCGATTATGATGTTATTGAAAAGTGATCTATAAGTACCCCAAAAGGCAGCACTTTGATTATCATCACCAACTTTTTCAAACACAACTTGTCCATCTTCAACTTTTACATTCACACGACCATGTGTCTCAAGTCTCTTCTCAACATTCCCTTTTTTTGCAACTATTTCAGTGCCCTCAAGTGTTACATTGATACCGTTTTCGATTGCTACAGGTTTTTTTCCTATTCTTGACATAACCTCTCCTTACCAGATGCTACACAAGACTTCGCCGCCAATGCCGCGCTTGTAAGCCTCATCATTTGGAAGTACACCTTGACTTGTTGAAACAACCAAGGTACCGTAACCGTTTTTGAATGATTTAATTTCATCTTTGCCTTTATGAACACGACGCCCCGGGCTAGAAATTCTTTTAATCTCATTGATTACACTACGCTCGTTATCATCATATTTCAAGTTTACTTTTATAAACTTCTTGTTTCCATCTTCTTTTACTTTATAACTCTCAAGGTATCCCTTGTCTACAAGAATAGAAACAATAGCTTCAATAGAATTTGCATGTAAAAGTGTTGTTACATCCAATCTTCTTGTTGCTGCATTTCTTATTCGAGTAAGAGAGTCTGCAATTATATCTGTCATCATCTTTTACTCCTTAATTACCAGCTTGCTTTTCGCATGCCGGGGATGAGGCCTTCATTGGCCATTTTTCTTAAACAAATACGGCATATGCCGAAATCTTGATATACCGAGTGTGGTCTACCGCAAATTGAACATCTTGTATACGCTCTTGAAGAAAATTTTGGTTTTCTCTCTTGTTTATTAATCATAGATTTCTTAGCCATTTGTTCTTCCTCTCATAAAAGGCATTCCAAGCTTCTCAAGAAGCGTAAATGCTTGTTTGTCATCTTCAACACTTGTCACTATAGTGATATTCATACCGTGAGTTTTGATAATGCTATCATAATCAACTTCCGGGAACATTAACTGCTCTTGAAGTCCAAAGTTGTAGTTACCTCTTCCATCAAACCCTTTTCTAGGCAAGCCTCTAAAGTCTTTCACTCTAGGGAGTGCGATAGAGACGAGTTTGTCAAAAAAGTTATACATATTAGCACCTCGTAGTGTTACCTTGATACCACTTGGCGCACCTTCTCTAGCCTTAAAACCTGCAACAGATTTTTTTGCATTAACGACAATCGCTTTTTGTCCGGCTATCAAAGAGATCGTATCTGTCATATTTTGTATAAGCTTCGTGTCTTTTCCCTCTTCACCTGCTCCAACGCTAATGACTATCTTTTCAAGCTTAGGAGTCTGCATCGGATTTTGTATCCCACACTCTTCTTGGAGTGCAGGCACGATGTCATTGTACTTTTGCTTCATTCTACTCATCGATTAGCCCTCTACTTTTTTTACATTTGAGATATGCATAGGCATCTCAATAGATTTAAAGCCGCCGCTTTTGTTCTCTTCGTTCGGCTTTACTGCTTTTTTTGCCATCTTACAACCTGCAACGACAATGGCATCTTTTTTGGGATATACAGCTAAAACTTCTCCCTCTTTTCCTTTGTCATCACCTGCGATAACTACTACCTTATCGCCTTTTTTTATCTTGAATTTTTTCATGATTACCATACCTCCGGAGCGAGTGATACTATCTTCATAAATCCGGCATATCTTGTCTCACGACTGACAGGTCCAAAGATACGAGTACCTACAGGCTCTTTTTTATCATCAATAATTACAGCTGCATTATCATCAAATCTAATAAGTGATCCATTCTCTCTTTGGATCTCTTTTTTTGTTCTTACAACAACTGCTTTTACAACTTTACCTTTTTTCACTTTCCCGTTTGGAAGTGCTTTTTTAACAGAGGCAACGATAACATCACCGACAGAAGCATATCTTCTTTTACTTCCGCCGAGAACTTTGATACACATGATCTCTTTTGCACCACTGTTATCAGCTACATTCAATCTTGTAAAACTCTGGATCATTACAACTCTCCTCTTTTCACTATCTCTAGGAGTCTAAAACTCTTATTTTTTGAAAGAGGTCTACACTCTATAGCAGTGATAGTATCACCTATATTTGCGTTATCTTTTTCATCATGAACAAGATATTTTTTAAATCTTTTTACTGTCTTGTGATATCTAGGATGTAAAACCTTTCTCTCAACCAAAACAGTCGCTGTTTTTTCACCGGCTTTTTTAATAACTGTTCCTGTTATCTCTCTTTTTGGCATACTGTACCCTTTATTTAGATCTAACAGCACTAAGCGCTGTATTGATTTTTGCGATATCTTTTTTCGCAACTCTAAGTTCACTTGTATTTGTTAATTGCATAGTTTTTGACTTTGCTTTTAAAGTAAACAACTCAATTTTTTTCTCTTTTAACATCTCTATTAATTCGGCTTCGCTTTTGCCATCTAAATCAATATATTTCATTGTTATCCTTTTTAGAGATTATCTTTGTTTTAAAAGGTAACTTATGACGAGCCAAAGTCAATGCCTCTCTCGCAAGTTCTTCATTTACGCCGGCTAATTCAAATATGATTCGACCCGGTTTTATGTTCATTACCCATTTATCAACTGCACCTTTACCTTTACCCATTCTAGTCTCTAGTGGTTTTGCAGTAAGTGGTTTTGCAGGGAAAACTCTAATCCAGCTCTTCCCTTGACGATTTACTTTTCTTGTCATAGAGATACGAGCGGCTTCTATTTGTCTAGAGTCGATTCTGCCTGATTCAGTTGCTTTAAGCGCAAAATCACCAAACTCTATCTTATTGCCTCTAAAGGCTTTTCCTCTATTTCTACCTTTTTGCTCTTTTCTCCACTTTGTTCTTTTAGGCATCAACATTTTCATCACCTCGCTTTCTCGATGGTTTTCTTCCTGCTTTCTCTTCTCGAGGCTCCGCTTGGATACCTTTTTGAAGTACTTCGCCTTTAAATATCCATACTTTTATACCTATGATTCCATAAGTAGTATGTGCTTGAGCAACACCGTAATCGATCTTAGCTCTAAGCGTATGCAATGGCACACGACCTTCAAGATACCACTCGGTTCTAGCCATCTCAGCTCCGCCTAGACGACCTGAAACTGATACCTTGATACCTTTTGCACCGGATTTGAGTGCACCTTGGATTACTCTTTTCATCGCTCTTCTAAATGCTACACGACGCTCAAGTTGTGTTGCAATATTTTCAGCTGCAAGTTGCGCTGAAGCCTGAGGACGCTTCTCTTCTTTGATATTGATTGCTACTTCTTTCTTAACCATAGAAACAAGTGTCTCTTTTAGTTTCTCGATATCTGCACCCTTTTTACCGATGATAATACCAGGTCTTGCAGTTACTATCGTGATACGAATCTTTTTTACGGTTCTCTCGATGATGATATTACTCACACCTGCATAAAAAAGCTCTTTTTTCAAATATCTTCTAATCTTATAATCTTCAGCTATGAAATTAACGGCTCTGCCTTTTGCAGGAAACCATCGAGACTCCCAATTTCTATTGATACCGAGTCTAAGACCTATTGGATTAACCTTTTGTCCCATTATGCATCCTTCTCGTCTGATTTTTTAGCTTTTGGAGCCGCTTTTTTAGCCGGAGCTTTTTTAGGCTTCTCTGTTGCAGCCTCAGCTTTCTTTGCTGTGCTCTTCGCTTTTGGAGCTGCTGCTGTTTTTGTTTCAGCTTTAGCTTTTGGAGCCGCCGCTTTTTTAGGGGCTGCTTTTTTTGTTTCAGTTTTTGCTTTTGCCGGCGCTGCTGCTTCAGCTTTTGCTTTCGGAGCCGCTTTTTTAGCCGGAGCTTTTTTTGCGGTCTCTTTTTTAGCAGGAGTTGCTTCTGCTTTTGCTTTTGTAGGTTTTGTCTCTTTTTTCGGAGCCTCTTTCACAGTTTCTTTATCTTCTGCTTTCCCTACTTCGACGAGTATATGCGATGTTGGTTTTAAGATTCTAGAGGCACTTCCTCTTGCTCTTGGTCTCCATCTTTTCATAACAGCCGCTTTATCGATTCTACAACTAAGTATCTCTACTTCATTAGGCTCATAAGAACCGTTAGCTATAGCTGATGCGATCGCTTTAGATATGATACCTGCTGCTTTATTTGGCATAAAGTCAAGTGAAGCAAGTGCCAACTCAGCGTTCATTCCTTGAACCTCTCTTGCAATAAGTCTTGCTTTTGTAGGAGAGACTCTTACAAATTTTACTAATGCTCTACTCATATTAGCCTACCTTCTTTTGCACGGTGCCTTTATGGCCCTTAAATGTTCTTGTTGGTGCAAATTCACCCAATTTGTAACCGACATGATTTTCTGTTACATATACAGGCACAAATTGTCTACCGTTGTGAACATTGATAGTTAGTCCAATAAACTCCGGGAAAATTACAGATCTTCTCGACCAAGTTTTGATCGGTTTCGTTGAATTTTCCTCTTTTGCTTTCAGTACTTTTTTCATAAGGTGTCCATCAATAAATGGTCCTTTTTTCGTTGATCTTGCCATCTTAAACCCTTACTTCTTTCTTCTTGAAATGATTAATTTGTCACTAGCTTTTTTCTTTCTAGTCTTGTAACCTTTTGTCGGCATACCCCATGGAGTAACCGGATGACGACCCGAGTTAGTCTTACCTTCACCACCACCATGTGGGTGATCAATCGGGTTCATAGCACTACCTCTTGTTTGTGGTCTTATACCCATATGTCTTGATCTACCGGCTTTACCTATGACTATATTTGAATAGTCTTCGTTACCGACAGTACCTATGGTTGCCATACATTCACCAAGAACATATCTCATCTCACCGGAAGGAAGTCTTAATGATACATATTTGCCGTCTCTACCCATAATCTGTGCATATCCACCGGCACTTCTTGCAATCTGACCACCATGGCCGGGACTAAGTTCAATATTATGAACAAGCGTACCAACCGGGATGCTTGCTAGTTTCAAAGCATTTCCTGTTTTGATATCGACTTCCGTTTCAGCAGATATGATCTTAGCACCCACTTGAAGTCCTTTTGGTTGTAAGATATATCTTCTGTCACCATCAGTATATTTTACAAGACAGATTCTACAGTTTCTATACGGGTCGTACTCGATAGTAGCAACTGTTCCTTCAACGCCAAATTTATTTCTTTTGAAATCAATGATACGATAAAGTTTTTTTGCTCCTGCCTCTTTATGTCTAGAGGTAATTCTACCGTTGTTGTTTCTTCCTGCTGCTCTTGGAAGTTTTTTGAGCAAGCTTCTAACGCTTGCTTTTGCTGTAATATCACCGCTATCAAGATTCGTCATATAACGACGGCTTGGGGTATATGGTTTATATGTTTTTATTGCCATCTTCTCTCCTTATACCGCTAGGCTTTCGATTTTTGCATCTTCCGGGAGCTTGACATAAAATTTCTTTACATCGGCTCTTTTCCCAGGCATGCCTTTAAATCTTTTCACTTTGCCGTTTACTCTCATGGAGTTTATTTTAAGTGGACTGATTCCAAAAAACTCACGGAAAACTTCTTTGAGACCGTTTTTGGTCATTTTAGGAGAAGTTTGCACTACGATCACACCATCTTCTTGAAGACCTAATGTCTTTTCAGTGTATAGGATTGCTTTTATATCTGTAATATCTGCCATACTTAGACCTCTTGTACTATTTTGTCTAGAACTGCTTTTTCTATAACAACGGAATGATATGCTGCTGCTAGATAAGCATTGAGTTCATTGCTCTCTATTAGATAGACATTTGACATATTTCTAAATGCTAAAAATGTTTTATCGTCTATCATCTCTTTTACTATCAGGACATCTCTTTGATTAAGAGACTTTACATATGACGCTGCATCTTTTGTTTTACCTGACTCGATAACTACACTCTCAGTAACAAAAAGTTTTTCGTTTGCAGCTTTCTCAGCAAGTGCATGGTGCAATGCAAGTTTTTTCTGCTTTTTGTTCACTTTTTGATTGTAGTTCTTATCGTTCGATGGACCGAAAACTACACCACCACCTGTATAGTGAGGAGCTCTTATAGAACCTTGTCTTGCTCTACCGCCACCTTTTTGTGCGAAAGGTTTTTTACCACCACCGCTTACTTCACTTCTGCTTTTTACAGTTGCACTATTTGCTCTCACTGAAGCAGAATATGCTTTGCAATAAAGATAGAGGTTATGCGGATGCGTCTCCAAAAATGCTTTTGGAAGATCTTTACTTTTTACTATATCTACTTTACTCATTTTACAATCCTTACTAATCCTCTAGCGCCATTATGTCCGGGGACTGCGCCTTTGACTACCAATACACCGTTTTCAGCGTCAAATGAAAGAACTTCATTTTTAACTGTTACTTTTGTGTTTCCGTATTGACCGGGCATTTTTTTACCCTTCATAACACGACCGGGCCATTCACAGTTACCGATCGATCCCGGGGCTCTATGAAATCTAGAACCATGGGCTCCCGGACCACCTGAGAAACCGTGTCTTTTTATAACACCTTGAAACCCTCTACCTTTTGAATTGATAGATGTTTTGATGCTCTTAGCCTCTCCGAGTGGAGCAAGATCAAGATCGCCTTTCTCAACACCCTCAGCCACAGCAATAGTCATAAACTTATTGAAATCTTTTGAGATTCCATATTTTGTTTGTTGCCCTTCGATACTTTTATTGATCTTTTTAGAGCTATGATAAGCAACGACTGCTTTGCCATCTTCTCTAACTTCACAAACTTTTGTATCGACTACTTTCAGAAGCGTTACAGGAACACTAGGAACTTCAACAGTTCTACTCATCCCTATTTTCTCTATGATAAATTCCATTCTCTACTCCTTACTTGTCCATCTGTCTTATCTCTACTTCTATCTCCGGTGCTAGATCAAGCTTCATAAGCGAATCTATCGTATCGGATGTAGCAGAGACTATATCGATCATTCTTCCGTGAATCCTGATCTCAAACTGCTCACGCGAGTCTTTGTTGACATGCGGTGATTTCAAAACAGTATAGCGTTTAAATTTAGTCGGCATCGGAATCGGGCCTCTAATTTCAGCGCCTGTTCTTTTGACAGCATCAATGATAGAACCTACGGATCTATCAAGCACACGGTGATCATAAGCTTTAAGCTTCAGTCTAATCTTTTCCATTTTTACCCTTTAAAGAACTCGTCAACAGTAGTGTTAACATAAATTTTGGACGTGAATTATACAAAAAATAGATAAAACTAACAATACAATTTAAGTTAAAACGGTTACAATTTGAAAAAACATTTCCTTTTTATAAGGAAGGATTAAAATGAATTTACTTGAATACTGCTATCTCAATAGACCAAAAAATGATTTTTTTGCTCCGAGAAAAGCACAACTAGACCAAAATCCACTTATAAACCTTTATGGGGTTAGGGGAAGCGGCAAAACATCTTTCATACTTGATTGGCTTGACAACCTTGATGAGGAGTCACTCTATATAGATATGGGTGATCCTAAAATGCTCTTTGAGGCATTTACTCTTAAAAGTCTTCAGAGGTATATCCAAGAGAAAGAGATAAAAACGGTCGTGCTCGACCACTATGATGCTACTTTTTTTGACACACTTCCGGCTTGCGATAGACTCATCATCGTCACGAGGATACAAGCAGGGATTACGGACGCTGCAACTATTAGGCTGCACACAATCGATTATGAAGAGTTTTTAGGATTTGAGACAAATGTCTCGCAGACCAATGGCTTTTCACACTTTTTCAAAATGGGCTCTGTGCCTGCGCTTTTGAAATCAAATCAATCAACACAACTGCTTGCAAAAGATTTCCTACTCTCTCGTTTTGATCCTCAAGAGATACGCTTGCTCTCCCTTTTGGCGATTCACAATACAAAAGAGCTCACTATCAATCAGATATACACCTATGCTAAAAAAACATTTAAGATATCAAAAGATTGGCTCTATAAAAAGATCGATGAATTTTTGCAAGAGGGGATAGTCTATTTTATAGAAGATATCTCAAAAAAGGGATCTAAGAGAGTTGTGCTGTATGATATCACGCTCTCTAACTACCTTACTACCGAATTGAACTTCGGTATCCATTTTGAATCACTTGTGCTTTTAACGCTCCTCAAAAGAGACAACGAGATATATGCGCTCAACGCAAACGGCTACATCATACACTCTGATAAGCTCATCATCCCTGCACCTTTTGAAAGTGAAGATAGTGTCTGGGTGAAAACACAAAAGATATTTTCCGATATAAAAAAGAGTGGTATCAAAAGAGTAGAAATCGTTACGGTGTCCAATAGTTATAGATATACGATTGAGGATGTTGTGTTTGAAGCTTTGCCATACTACGAGTGGAGTATCGTCGAAGAGGATTAGACCTCCCTCCAGAGTCCGCGGCACACAGTGAAGCGAGATGGGCTGCTATGTTCCCATCCTGACCCGGTGTCTCACAACTCCATTGCACGGATTGAAGAGAGGCAACTGAAATCATAACAAACTATTCTTAAAAAAATTCGTGTATAATTTCCTCTTCTTTAGAGGGGTGGCCGAGCGGTTGAAGGCGCACGCCTGGAACGCGTGTATAGTTAACGCTATCGAGGGTTCGAATCCCTTCCCCTCTGCCAGATAATTTCACGCAAATAAAGTCTTCCAAGCACAACTTGAAACAATAAACCTTTGCACTAGATATCCTAAAGATAAAGCAAAGATTATAAGCGCGATTATTTCTTGAATTTTTGTTTTCTTAAGTTCTTTATCTGTCATTTCATACTCTTCTTTTCTTCTTATAAATGTAATCCACTTTTTACGGTGAACTTCATAGTTATCTTTCAAAATGACAGATCCTATTCTTCTGTGAAATATATAGGTCATTGCTATTGCAAGCATGATGGCAGTAGGTAAATCTATTCTCCAAAGAGAGCAAGCAGTTACTTTCCCACAAACTACCCATTCTATAAAAACTAATAGTAGAAATATTATTACACTGAAAAATAGCCATCCAATAAAAGTGACTCTATTCATCTTTTTCATTGATTCACTTTTTTGCCACGACTCATATATCTCTATCTCTTTCTTTGCCTTTTCGGAATAAAACCTACGAATGTATTTTAAAAATAATGGTAAAAAAACTATTGTGGCTATTAAATACCATAGCCAAGGATTTGTGAGAAGTGCAACTAGCCTATCCATAATATCATCCCGCCTGATAACGGTATTTTAATATTAAGAGTATATCTAAAATGCCTTGCTTTTAAAACCTTATAAAATATAAATTTATAAGGTTTCAATTTTGTGTTTTTTGAAGACCTTGAATCTATCGCTTAAAAACGAATATATGCACCTACATCATTTATATCTTCGATTTTATCTACCGCCTCGGCAACAGCTTGAAAATATTTTTTCAATGTGGGTTTATCGAGCAATATAATCTCATTGCCTACATGCAGATGTGGAACCACCATACCGCCTCTTATGTTGTCTTTGAGAGAAAACATAGATGCTTTTCTAGCAACACTCTCTACTCTGATTCGATCACTTTTTGCAAATATATTTTTAAACATATCCGCCGGGATAATTCGACTAAAATCAGCTATTGGCCATCCACCATTTGATGGCTCAAGCCAAATCGGCTTAGTAGTATATGACAATTTGTCTATTTTTGTTGCCATAATTTCTCCTTTTTATGGAATTTTCTTGCAAATCTTTTTGCAACCTCAAGTCGGATTTGTTGTTTATAGTTTCTATACATCACCTCCTTATTTGGATTTATCTATCTTTATGTGTGTAACCAAGCATATGCTTTGTAAAAAGAGAGTTTTCTTGCAAAGAGTTAAATGCATACTTAGCAACAGTTATAGCATTACGTTCACTATGGCACATCATGGCGCTCATCTTATCGGTTGCGCCTGTCATATGATAGTTGGTACAACCGCACCAGTTCATGCAGTATTTTTTAAAAGTGCACTCCTCACATTCTGCATTACTACTTGCAAAATCTTTCCCGATAGTACATCGCGATAAAAGATTAACACCGGTATGGATATTGCCCATCATCATTTCAGTATCCGTATCATCACCGATAAGACGTTCGCAAGGATAGACATTTCCACTTGGCGCAAAACCAAACTCGCTTTCGCCCATCGCGCAACGATCCGATACTTCATAACCACCTTTTAGAAATAGAATCAGCTTATTATCAAGTAGATTAACTGCCACCTCTTGATCATTTTCATACATTCGGATATATGTATCGGCAACCTCTTTGTAACTCTGAGTAATCAAAGGGAGGTGTTCCTCACCCCAAGAAGCAGAGATATCAGGGTTGAGGTGGATATTGCGTATATTTTCATTAACTAAAAAACGCACTGTTTCATCTAGCTTATCTATCGTGTCAGGACCAAATACGGCATTGACTTGAAAATACTCAAGCTCTTGAGATATCTCTTCAAGATTTTTCAAAACTTTTTTGAGTGTACCGCGACCGTTTTTATATTTACGCTTTTTATTATGAACATGATCCGGTCCGTCAATACTGATGCTCAATTGTATATTATGCCTACGTATAAATCGCAATATGGTATCATTGAATAATGTTCCATTGGTCGTTATGTTGAAAGTAATGGGGTTTGAGACATCTTTGGTATGAATATAGGCAATGATATCTTCCATCAAAGCAAGCTCTAAAAAAGGTTCACCGCCAAAGAAACCAAAATCAATCGACTCACTTGAGGGGGTAACGGCAAATGCAAAATCTATGATTTTTTTGGCCGTATCCATATCCATGATACGATTAAATTTTTCACCTGCATAACAATATTCACATCGCAAATTACAGTTATGGGTAATGCTGAGAGTTATTTTCATATATGCACTCCTTTTGTCGGATGCTTCTATAAAACTGATAAAAAACCACTCATTTCCATTGATATATTATAATATTCTACATATATTATTCTTAAAATAATGTTATATTTTAAACTGTTCTATTTATATATCTATAGCTCATAAAATCAACATAAGTTATGATAATGCGGATAAAACGAGTGCGCTTAGAGATATATCATTTTTTTAGGCATATTTTAGCTCACTCGCTGTATCATTTTATTACAATCGCATAAAGGTTCGCTCATGGTAAAATGTTTCATCAAAAAAGGAACGAGACTTGAGATCATAAAAGATTTGGAGTTACTAACAGATACTGCCGAGCTTAAAGATGTAGTTTGGATAGATATGCTCCGACCTACCCGCACAGAGATTAAAACAGTCGAAGAGATGTTTGATATTAGCTTCCCAACCAAACAAGAGAGTGAAGAGATCGAGATAAGTTCGAGATATTGGGAAGAGGGCAAGCGCATAGAGATCAATAGTTACTTCCTTATAAGCGATGATCCAAATCCATACAACGAGACCGTATCTTTTATATTGCAAAATAGATTGCTCTTTTCGATTCGTTATAAAGAGCTTACGACCTTTAGTGAATTTAGCAAGCGTTTCCTCTCGACTCCAAAAGAGTTCAAAGACGGTTTTGATATATTTCATCAGATTATCGATATAAGAATCGATGCGGATGCGGATGCAATAGAAAATCTCTCAAAAGAGATTGCAAAGATTAGACGACATGTATTTTCAGACTATACTCACGAGGATGAAGAGATACTCGAGAAAATTTCCGCGTTTGAAGATCTCAATATGAAGATACGAGAGAACCTTACCGATAAACAGCGAATCCTCACATCTATGCTCAAATCAGCAGTCGATAGAATAGCAACTGACGAAGTTATCATCATGCTCAAAGATATCAAATCCCTCATAGAACACACAGACTTTAACTTTGAGCGACTTGACTACTTACAGAGTATCTTTGTGGGTATGTTGAGTATCGAGCAGAACAAAACAGTAAAGATATTTACAATTATCAATGTAATCTTCCTGCCACCGACACTTATTGCAAGCATCTATGGTATGAACTTCCACTTTATGCCTGAGCTTAGCTGGAAATACGGCTATGTCTTTTCAATAGCTCTGATGATACTTGCTTCTGTGAGCCCTTTGTATATCTTCAAAAAGAAAGGCTGGATATAAAATCGGGGTCTCTTTGGCTCGATTATCCACGCTACTGCGAAGCATTTCTCTAGAATTGTGGAGACTTTAACTATCTTTGATATATTTTTAACTACAATTAAAGATAAGGTTTTACTATCATATTTTAAAGGAAAGTAAATGAACTTCGATAAACTAATAAGTGGTTTCTTTATCATATTTGCTATGACGCTCAATTTTGGCTTTTTTTATGGCGATATTACAACACTAGAACACCATAGCAAATATGAACTTTTTGCTGCAATTGTCATAAATATCATTGCTACTACTTT
Source organism: Sulfurovaceae bacterium (assembly GCA_037383745.1). Classification (GTDB taxonomy): domain Bacteria; phylum Campylobacterota; class Campylobacteria; order Campylobacterales; family Sulfurovaceae; genus BN30871. The sequence goes on along the minus strand of JARROQ010000003.1, from coordinate 14,353 downwards.
AAAGATCGGCGACAAGACTCAGATAGGCTCTGTCCTTCTTGCTACCTCTCTTGTTGCTGATATTCAGCTTATAGCAGCGGCAACCATATGGACGATAGCATATTATACAAACGCTTTAGATGTACATTCAACGGCGGTAATCATATCACTCTCAGGTGGGGCATTGATGGCAAATGTAACTTCTGTGATACTCTATATTGGAGAGACTTTAAAATCAAAAAGGTAACTCTTCATGAACAATAACTCTCTTTGGCTCCTCCTGCAAAAAATGAGGAGACCTTTTATCGTCATAGTTGTTACCTATACTATAGCGATTATAGGGCTTATCTCTGTAGACGGCGTAAGCGCAAACGGTGAGCCCTATCATATGACGATTTTTGATGCATTTTATTTTATCACTTACACAGCAACAACGATAGGTTTTGGAGAAACACCCTTTGAGTTTACCTATCCTCAAAGGATATGGGTCTCGATGTCTATCTATGTAACGGTCATCGGGTGGTTTTATGGAATCGGCTCTCTCATCTCGATACTCCAAGACAAACTCCTTATCCAGGAGATAGCCAAAACGCGTTTTGAAGGGCAAGTAAAAAAGATAAATGAGTCTTTTTTTATCATCTTGGGCTATAACAATGTAACAAAAAAGATCATAGGCAAAGTACTCTCTAAAGGTTTTCGAGTTGTTGTGATAGAAAAAAATCGTGACCGAATCAACGAGCTCATCTTGGAGAACTACTCTCCGCATGTTCCGGCACTTGAGGCAGATATATATGATCCAAATGCCCTAGAGCTTGCAGGAATAAAATCAAAATACTGCAAAGGACTCGTCTCACTTTTTGAAGACGATAATCTCAATCTCAAGATAGCATTAACTGCAAAGATACTCAATAAGTCAACAACACTTGCTATCAAGTCAACAACCGATAATCACTCGGAAAACCTAAAAGATATCGGCGTGGAAATCATCGAAAATCCATTTGAGATCATCTCTCAGCAGATTCACATGCTCCTCAATGCACCGACACTCTATCAGCTTGAAAAATGGATCTATAGAATCGGGGATCTTCACTCTTCAAGCTTTACGCTCCCAAGAGGACTCTATGTGATCTGCGGTTATGGTAGAATGGGTCGAAGACTTCATAAAATACTCAATCAAAATAATATAGAGGCTGAGTTTATAGAGATTGATAACAAACTTGGTGAGCCGCTCAATGTCGAGGGTATCAAAAAAGTTCTTGCTAAAAATGCTGATGATAAAGATGTGCTTATCGACGCCAATATAGAAGAGGCTGTTGCTATCATCGCAGGAACGAATGATGATACCACTAACCTCTCGATACTTGCAACGGCTAAAAAGATAAGCCCACATATCGTCACAATCGCGAGAGAGAATGAGATGGAAAATCTGTCACTCTTTGAGTATGCAAATATACACTATATCTTTATGCCTTCGCGTCTCTTGATTCATAAAACTATCAATGCACTTATCCATCCACTTTCTGATAGATTTATACATCTTATCTCGGCTAAAAATGAGATGTGGGCAAGAGATCTTGCAAATGAGCTCAGAGAGATAGGAGCAAATCCGTCGCTATTTGAGATGGTAATCAATGAAAAACATGCATATGCAATCACCCAAAGAATGAAAAAGGGCGAAAAGATGTATCTAGATACCCTCATTCGCTCAAGATCAAACCCAAAAGAGAAAAACAGTATCAAAGTTCTGCTCTTACAAAGAGAAGGGAAACCCTATCTGCTACCGCAAGCGGTGATTGATCTTAAAGAAGGCGATCAAATACTATTTGCTTGTAGCGAAGATGCCGTGGATGATATAGAGTACATCGCGCAAAACATTTATGAGCTTGATTATATACTTAAAGAACAGTCATAAATTAATCCAAAATAAATTTAAAAAATTATCAATCCAAACTAGGCTCAGCATAAAAACTATTTCGATAGAATCACAAAAGTTAAAGAATCATTGGAGAAATAAAGCAATATCAACTATAATAGACAGTTTGGAAATAATGAAAATCAAAGAGAGTGCTTAATGGTCAAACAAGATCAATATATATACGCGTGTGTCGATAGCTCAAAATTTTCAAAATATGTGTGTGATTATAGTATAGATTTATCTAAAAGCTTAGATTTGCCACTTAAATTTTTTAGCTCTACAAAGAATGACAGTGCACTTTTAGAAGAATGTGAAGAGCGAGCAAAAAATAAAAAAACAAAACAGATCGTCTCTTCGCAAAAAGAGGGTAGCCTCTATGAAAATCTTCTTGAGCTCCAAGAGAGTATCAGGGTTGCTGTTGTCGGGCTAGATGGCATCGATGAAAAAGGCAAAAAAAGCGGTATAAGCCCTCAAGTCGAAAAGATTATCAAAGACATAAGAGCTCCTATTTTGTTGATAAATGGCACATACAGACCTATCCATAAAGTACTCATTGCTTATGATGGATCGCTCTCAAGCCAAAAAGCACTTGATACTCTTATATCAAATCCTATCTTCCATGATATCCAAAGAGATATCGTTAGTGTCAACAATGAAGCAGCACTTCAAGAGGCAAAAAATAGATTGGCAAATACTGATATCAGTGCTAATTTTATCTACCTAGAAGGGGAGCCTGTTACAGCGATTTTATCGTATCAAAAAGAGTGCAACATTGATCTTATCGCCATGGGTGCCTTTGGACATGGCATACTTCATCACATCATCTATGGAAGTGTAACACACCATATGCTTTTAGAAGCCTGCGTACCGCTGCTTTTAGTTCGATAAAATCAAGTGCTAATTATCTCTACTACCTCATCGACACTCGGCACTCTTCCACTCATCTTCACTTCACCATCAACAACAAGTGCCGGAGTACTTGTCACACCATAACTCATAATCTCAACAATATCTTCTATCTTATTTTTTTTAGTATCATCGCCTCGGGTAAGCTCAATGCAGTCACTGCCATCATAAATGAAAGCGCACTGCCAAGCAGCATCCCCTTTTCACTCAAAACCTCAACTAACGGCATAACACCGGCTGCATTTGAATACATAGGCACGCCCATTAACACCGCTATGGGCACCGCATACCAAGCATCACCTCCTGCATACTTTGAGACAAGCTCGGTTGGGATATACCCATGAATAAGCGCACCGACTCCAACACCGATCATAACATACAAATATATCTTTTTAAATACATCTACAGTGTATGCCCACGCCTCTTTTATCTTCTGCTTAAATGGTTGCTTAGTCATCATATCTTTGAGCTCACCTTTGAGCGGGGTTATCGGTATAAGGACATACTTCTCTACTCCTTTGATTTTCCCTATAGAGTATCCGCCGAGAATAGCGACCAAAAGACCAAAACCGATATAGATTGCTGCTATTTTCCATCCAAAAAGTCCAAAAAGCATCGCTATAGCTATCTCATTGTTCAGTGGTGCAGAAATGAGAAAACTAAAGGTAATCCCGATAGGAATCCTCGCTTGCATAAAACCTAAAAAAAGAGGAATGGCACTACAGCTACAAAAGGGTGTGATGATTCCAAAAAGTGCGGCTAAAATATTGCCTGTAAATTCACTCTTACCTTGGAGGTAACGCCTTACTTTTTCAGTGTTAAAATAACTTCGCAGAAAACTCACTAAAAAAATGATGCCAAGAAGAAGTATAAAAATCTTGATAGTATCATAGATAAAAAAATGTATAGCACCCCCGAGTGCACTTTTTGGATCCAAACCCCAAACTCCATAAACCAATCCGTCAACTATCTTTTCCAACCAATCAAACACCAAGCACCTCTTTTACTTTTGGCAACAATGCCGTTTCTATCTCTGCATAAGTTGCCTCAAATGCCTCAAACTCTTTTCCGTCAGGATCTTCAAACCCTACATGGATTTTTGGCACAGGACGAGGAAACATCGGACAAGTTTCATGTGCATGGTCACAAACTGTGACAACTAAATCAAAAAGTATATCTATAATTTCATCTAAATTTTTAGAATGATATTTGTCTTTCCATATACTTTTAAGCTCCAATATTTTTTTGGCATTTGGGTTTACCTTGCCACTCGGTGCCACTCCGCAACTATATGCCTCAACTCCATCAAGCTTTGCATTAATAAGTGCTTCACCTATGATGCTTCGACAACTGTTTCCAGTACACATAACCAATACTTTTTTATTCATATTCTTCCTTTTAAATCAATGTCAATAAAACTATAAGTAACACAGGCGGTGTTACTATAAGTCCAAATCTACTGTATTGCGCAAAGCTTATTTTTACACCTTTTTGCGCTAAGACATGCAACCACAATAGCGTAGCTAGGCTACCAAACGGTGTCATTTTCGGTCCTAAATTACATCCAATGATATTTGCATACATCATTGCTTCATTTCCAATATTTGTAAGTGAAATATCCATGATCATAATGGTTGGCATATTATTCATAAAGGCACTTAAAAATGCCGCTACGAAGCCGGTTCCAACAACTGCTACAAAATCACCTCGTGTCGCTAAATCTTTAAGTATTATCTCAAGGTAATCTGTAAGCCCTGCATTTTTCAATCCATACACAACAATATAGAGTCCTATACTAAACCATACCACTTGCCATGGAGCATTTTTGATAATCTCTTTTGGTCGGATTACTCTTGCAAAAGCTGCAATGAGTAAAAATAATAGCCCACCGCCAAGTGCAAAAAGTGAAATAGGAAGATGATACGCATCCCCTATAAAATACCCTACAAGTAGAATTGTGAGAAAAACCCATGAAAATTTAAAAAGTATTTTGTTTTTCAGTACAGTATCCGGATTTTTTAGAAGTGTGGTATCTACTTTTTTAGGGATATCTTTTCGTAGAATTATCCACAATACCATGATAGAAACCATGGTGCTTATCAGATATGGGATTATCATGTTAGCCAAATATTCTCCAAAACCGATATCAAAATAATTTGCTGTTACTATGTTGGTCAAATTTGAAAAGACGAAAGGCAACGATGCACTATCACTAATAAACCCGCCTGCAAGTAAAAAGGCAATAATTGCTTTAAGATTGAGCCGTAATATTCTCATCTTAGCGAGCAAAATCGGAGTAAGTATCAATGCTGCTCCATCATTTGCAAAAAGTGCCGACACGAAACTTCCGAGTATCAATGCATACACAAACATCAAATGTCCATTTCCGCGTGATAGTTTTGCCATATGCAACGCACACCACTCAAAAAAACCAATTTCATCCAGTACCATTGAGAGGATTATAATACCGACAAACGCCAATGTTGCATCCCAAACTATATTTGCAACAGTAAGAACATCATTGAAACTTACAATACCAAAGAGCAATGCTACAATAGCACCGATAGTTGCAGTTGTTCCTATCTGCAAGCCTCGTGGTTGCCAAATTATAAAAATAAGCGTAACTACAAATATAGTACTCGCCAAAATCATCAATTACACCCTTTTTTAAGTGTCGGGATATTCATATCAAGATAACTAATCTCTTTTAAAATTGATTGGCGAAATTGATCAAGTGGATCTCTAATGCTATAGTATGCCCATCTTCCTCGTCTATCTACTTTTAGAAACCCGCTCTCCTTAAGTATCTTGAGATGCCTTGATACTCTTGATTGAATCATCTCAAAAGAGTTTTCTATATCACAGACACATACTTCACCGTTTATATCTATAAAACGAAGTAAGCGTAGTCTCGTTGCGTCATTTATCGCACCGATTGTATCTAAAAATAGCTCCAAAGTATCTCCTTTTTTGTAAGTGTACCACAAATATATTTATATATCAAGATATATTGATATATAAATAACAAACGCATAATCCTTTTGTAAAAATATATCCTTATTATATTTTACTTCATAAAGAAACTCTTTTGGAAATGAGTGTATAATGTTCTAACGAAAAGGAGATTCTATGAGATTTTTTTATGTAGTTTTTGCGGCTATTATGATTGCTCTACTTGCAGGCTGTACAAATTCAGGACCTTCTGCAAACACTCCTTCAACTTCTAACTCAAAAGATGTTGTAAGAGAATATTTTACCGGTGGTAAATTGATGAGTGAATTTTTTATCACTGACCAATCAACACAGAGTGGTATCCTTAAAAGATATGGATATGATGGCAAATTGACATCGACTGCAGAGATAAAATATGGCAAAAAGAACGGAATCGAGACTATGTATGATCCGGGTGGTGGAGTATTGCAAAAAACACCATATGTCAATGATGTTGTTAACGGTGAACAGATAGCATACTACGAAGATGGCTCTCCCATGATAAGTATTCAATATGTAGATGGTGTCAAAAATGGAACTTATAAGACTTACAAAAGAGATGGAAGCCTTTATAGAGAGGCTCTCTTCAAAGATGGAAAACTCGTAAAATAAGGATAGGAACATACTTCCTGCATTTACCCACATCATTAACCCGAGACTAAAAAATATCACGCTCTCTATCAATAAAGATGGAGAGCTTATAGTCAAATCCCCTAAAAATTGCGAAAATAAGATAGCTGCTATCATTGCTAAAAAAAGCCTATGGATCAAAGAGGCTAAAAAACGAATGCACACCAAGAAAGGTGTTATCTATACTCTTGACAATGACACAACAATCTACTTTTTAGGAGAAGGCTATCCTGTAGACTTTGAAAAGAGTGAGAAAAATTCTCTAAGATTTATCATGCAAAAGGGGTTTAAGTATAGCTACAAAAACGATCTTGATAAAGCAAAATTTTTAGAGATACTTGATAGCTTTTACCTTCAAAAAGCTCAAGAGTTACTGCCAAAAAAGATAAAAGAGCATGCTGAGAGTATGGGGTTGCATCCAACAAAGATATCCTTTAAAAAAACAAAATCCCAGTGGGGTAGTTGCTCCAAAGCAAATGCGCTGAGTATAAATACCGGTGTTATGAAACTCCAAAAATTATGATTTCACCCCAAGTATTCATTTCAAGGAGGGCGGAGTCGCCGGTATGGCACTACTTGATATTATCGAAGAGACCCGCTCGCTCATCATCCTAGATAGCATAGAGATTGATGATGCTCCGGGGTCGATCTATATGATTCCGGCAAATGAACTTGGAGGATACGGCATTAATTGCGGAGGCGCACATGAGATAGGGGTGCTTGAATGTCTTGATATGCTAGAACTCCAAGGCAAAGAGTTACCGAATGCAACAGTGATTGGTATCATCCCACAAGAGATTGATCTTCACGTTGGACTTAGCACCCCGCTTAAAGAGCATTTTGATGATTATATCAAAACGGTTATCTCCGCTATAACTGAACTTGATTTTAAAATCGAGAAAAGAGAAAAGCAATACTCACTGCAAGAGATAATCGATAGATTTAAAGATTAATAATAGAGGAATTCAATCAATTAGGAAGTTTTAACGACACTGCACTCCCAACCATCATACATACCGCCATGTTTTTTACTAAGTGCAATAAGTGCGAGTGTAACTGCATCGATATCATAATAAAACGGCTTATCTTTTCTATAAAATTTTACGCTTTTATCTTCTTGTTCCATCACGCGAAAGCCCTCATTTTGAATAACCTCTATAAACTCTTTTGGCACGCTTACATCAAAAACAACTCTATGCTCTATGGCTCTTGGGGTTTGTAGATCATCTCCACTTTCTTTGAGCTTCTCGCACACTTTATGGTTATTGATGATTTGCCACTCGTCAACATTGGGATACAATAGATTGTGATAAAAGTTCCACTCACTATCATCTTGAAACCCGGCACTTATCTCAAAATCCTCAAATTCAGCCAGCGCATACTCTAAGAAATCTTGCCAATTATAGGTAAATTGAAGATAGTATAGAAATGTCACGCTTCCTTGTGTGATGATTCTGCCGGCATATTTCCCGATGCGAAACTTTATCATAGAAGCTTCTAATTTATCTTCTAAAAAAGAGAGTTCATCCTCCTCGCTTTCATCGATGAGTCCATTCTCTTTTGGGTTTTTGAGCGCCACTTTAACAAAGCCTACTATCGGATAGGTCGCTTTAAATTCATTGTCTTCAAGCGCTAAGCCAACATTGGCAAGCACACTCGCAGCAGCACCTTCTAGCTGCTTCATATATATCTCCCAATATTCGTTCATACTACTCCATCTCCAAACTCATAAGATACATCTCTTCGCCGTCAATCACCTCGACATTGTTACTTTCACACTGTCCACAGATATAACGATACTCTTTAAGTGTAGTCTCCGCTCCACACTCTTTACACTTGATAATGACACGCTGCTCTTGGATATCAAGCAGGGCATCTGCGCACATGGTCTCTTGCTTAAATGTATCAAAAGCGCTTTTTAAAAGATGGGGCTCCACACCGCTCATCACGCCTATCTTAAGATATATTTTCAAAACTTTTTCAGCACCGTTTTGCATAGCGATATCTTCACATTGATTGAGAAGTGCTTGGACTATACTATATTCATGCATGCATATCCTTAGCAGATTCTTGGCAATAACTCGCCATTTGGAGTTTCTAAAAATCTCAGTGTTCCCCATCCGCTTTTTAAAACCACTTTTTGAGGATGCAAAGAGGTCACACTCCCGATGATCGATGCCTTTGCACACACATCAAAACTTTTTAGGATTTCTACTGCTTTATCGGCATCCTCTTTTTTTACAGCTAGTACAAATGTCCCCTCATTAGCCAAAGCGGTCGCTTCAAAACCAAGCATCTCGCAGATACCACTTACCTCATCACTCACAGGAATCTTCTCTTCTGTGACTTCTATACAAATATCGGATTGCTTTACCCACTCGTTGAGCACCGCTGCCACCCCGCCGCGCGTCGCATCTCTCATAGCTGTTATGGCTATATTTGCATCAAGCAGTGCTTTTACCTGCGGATAGAGTGAGTTGCAGTCACTCTTTAGAGCACTGCTCATCTCCATCCCTTCGCGCGCTGCAAAAATAGTCGCACCATGGCAGCCGATATCACGATTGACAAGGATAACATCATCACTTGTAATGTTATTGGAGCTGATGCCTTTTTTGATTATCTCTCCGATTCCTGTAGTGTTGATAAATATCTTATCCACACTCTCACGTGGCACGACCTTGGTATCCCCGCTGACTACTATAGCGCCGTTTATTTCCAGCTCACACCTCATGCTCTCAACGATGCGCTCTAAGCTCTCTAGCTCAAAGCCCTCCTCTATGATGACGCTGCATGTTAGGTACTTTGGCTTGGCACCCATCATAGCAAGGTCGTTGCAAGTACCACATACGGCGAGCTTGCCAATGTCTGCTCCTGCAAAAAACAGAGGTGATACGGTAAAGCTATCGGTAGAGAATGCCAGCTCCCCATTATGGATGACTGCCGCATCTTCACTCCGTTCTAATATCTCATTTTTAAAAGCTTTGTAGAAAACTTTTGATATCAGTTCGTTATTCTCTTCACCGCCGTTACCTTGGGCTAGTGTAATCGTCTTTATCATTTGCCACCTGCTTCTTTAGTCACTATTGTCCTTCATAGTTGTTTCACATAAATTATATCCATATTCTATGATAGACTTTGATTTATAAAAGTCAAAACTCCCGCATAAATTTCTCGGCACCCCTATCTCAATATCAGGTGGATACGCCGATAATTTCATTCTGGCAATTGCACCTTGCATTGTTTCAAATGATTTGTTTGCTACCGTGTACATACTATTTGATACTATTGATTTTGGGATAGAGACACCATTGATATACTCTTTTATCTTCATAGCCAAAGATGATTCTTGTTTTCTGTCTTTTAAAAGAATTTCGGAACTAGCCTCTGCTCCTAGATTCACAGCGATAGTCAAATCTGTATTATCATGGAAAGTTGGAGCGATTGGAACCGGATTTAATACACCGCCATCTACAAGCACTCTACCGCCATAGGTATAAGGAGTAAAAAATAGTGGTAAAGATATAGAAGCTCGAATGGCACTCAAGAGTGGACCTCTGTTTATCCAAATCTCTTTTTCACTGTCTATATCGGTAGCGACGGCTGTAAACTTGATAGGCAAATTTTCAATCAAATGCTCACCTATCAACTCTTGCATTTTAGAGATAAGTGTATCTCCTGCTATAAGCCCGCCGGAACCTTTAAAATCTAAAAGTTTTAGCATATCAATCACATCTGATTTTTCAAGCCAATCAATATATATTTCGAGGACATGTGTCTACACGAGGAGTAGAAGACTCTTCACTACTCACCATACAGCTTCCAACAGGGTTGCTTGGCGTGCATAGTTTACCAAATATCGTGCATTGAGGTGGTTTTGCCATCCCTTTGAGTATCTCGCCACACAAACAAAGTTTATGATCCATGCACTGCTCTTTTGGTAAGATCGCATCATAGATTACCTCAGCATCATAAACACTATATGCATCTTTGAGCTTCCATGAGCTATGCGCAACTTCGCCGAGTCCTCTCCAAAGAAACGCGGGTGCCTTTTCAAAATATTTCTCTATAAGCTTTTGCGCCTCTTTATTACCGTCTCTATCGACTGCCCTGGTGTACTCTATCTCAACTTCACTTCTACCTTCAAGGAGCTGCTCTAAAATCATAGCGATACTCTGCATCACATCCACCGGTTCAAACCCGGAGACGACAACCGGCTTGCCGTACTGTAAAGCAAAAAGCTCATAAATCTTAGAGCCGCTAATGACACTTACATGACTTGGCCCTAGAAAAGCATCGATTCTGCTCTCAACTTTTCTATCTTCACTGTCAACTAAGAGTGTTGTCATCACCTCGGGGACAGTGACATGATTGATATGCAGCTTGATATTTTTGATATCTTTTTTGATAATAGCATCTAGGAGTGCTGCAGTCATCGGGGTCGTAGTCTCGAAACCAATGGCGAAAAAAATGATCTCTTTATCGGGATTTTCAAGCGCAATTTTAAGCGTATCAAGCGGGGAGTAGACAAATCTTACATCAGCCCCTTTACTTCTGGCATCTTGTAAACTTCCATTGCTTCCGGGCACTTTTATCATATCGCCCAAAGTTACCAAGATCACATCCTCTTGCATGGCAAGTGCGTACGCATGATCGATGCGCTCTTTTGGCATGATACAAACAGGACAGCCCGGACCATGGATAAAATCGATATTTTTAGGCATAAGCTGAGGCAAACCATACTTCATAATAGTGTGCGTATGACCCCCGCACACCTCCATAATGCCTATATCTCTATCGAGTTTTTTTGCCAAGAGTGCTATCTTACGAGCATATGCCTTTATGGTATCGGGGTTACGAAAATCATCATAGAGGTTACTTAGCTCCATCATCGCACGCATCACCTTCTAGTATCGCCTGCTTTCGCTCCTCTTCGCTCATCACTTCAAGCAACTCTTGATAGGTATCTAAAGAAATTTGAGCATCTTCCTTGCTAATCGTATTCATCACAAAACCGATATGAATGAGTACAAAATCGCCTATTTTGACATCATCTTCTGCCATCATCATAAGACTTGCTTCTCTTTGGACACCCATAGTGTCAACGACACAACTCTGATTCTCTTTGTCAATCTTGACAACTTTACTTGGGATCGATAAACACATACCCCTATCTCATCTTTTTCTTAAAATCTATCCACTGCGCAAAAGCTTTTAGCGAATCGCTATCTTTTGTGCTTATCTCAAGAATATCAGCACTTGGATTAAGCGCGCGTAGCGCAGCTTTCTCTCTTTGGATATCATACTCAAAATAGGGCAGTAGATCAACTTTTGTAAAGAGCACGAGATCGGCTTTTCTAAACATCACCGGATATTTGGCAATCTTATCCTCTCCTTCGGGTATGGAAACAAGCACAACATTAAGATGCGTGCCCACATCATAACTCGCAGGACAGACTAAGTTTCCGACATTTTCTACGAAACAGACATCAATCGCATCAAGATCGATATCGTGCAACGCCTTATGTACCATCATCGCATCCAAGTGACAGGCTGAGCCTGTTTGTATCTGGATAGCTTGTATCCCTTTCGCACTTAATCTATCGGCATCTCTGTTGGTCTCCAAGTCGCCCTCTACGACGCTGTAGTTAAAGTCAGCTACATCTTTGAGCATCTCAAGAAGTGTCGTCTTTCCACTTCCCGGACTACTCATAAGATTGATACCTAGAACATTATGCTTATCAAAATGTGCGCGATTATGGGCAGCTTCATGATCATTTTTGTCTAAAAGGCTCTTAATAACCTCTATCGTCTTTGGATCATTAAGGTGAGGATTATCGTGAACATGATCATCATGAGTATGTGCATGATGATGCTCGTGCTCTTCCTCTTTTCCTCTTACGCTGCATCCGCAATCAACACACATCCTATCTCCTTAGAAACTATAATTGACAAACGCTCGAAGATTTTTTGTATCACCCTCGAGATCATCGGATATATCACTATAGACAACACTTGTAGTAAGGTTGTCATTGAAAGTATATTCTACCACAAGATCAACCTCATTGGCATCATCTTGAATATCTCTGTCTATTTTAGCATATCCTGCTCCCAATGCCAAGCCATTTATCACAGAATTCAACTCCCAAGAGAGTGCAGCATTGTAAACCTTGCCATCATCTCCGGCTTCAGCCAAAGTATAGTGCTCCATACTTGTAAAAAACGGTCCTCCACCAAAGAAGTTATCTGCTGCTATGCCGTCTGTTTGATTATATGCAACCGCCAAACCTAGACCACTTGGTGCATGCGTACCCTCTAGAGAGATTCCAAAGATATCATTATTGTCACCGGCATCATAGTCTTGTCTTGAATACTGCGCTCCAAAAGAGAGCTCAAAAGCATCCAAAGCAACGCCATAAGTCGCTTCTAAATAAGCGATATCGACTAGATCATTTGCAAAATAGTACCACCCTTGTAAGTCAAGATTTTCTATACCTGCATACTCGACACCTAAAACCTGCACACCATCACTGCCGTTCATCTTAGTAAACTCTTCAGGTACCGGCGCATCGACTCCCGACCAACTTCTTACATGCGAGAGTACAATTGTAGTATCCGGGATATCGCTATTGATATAGGTTGCCGCTTCAAACCTATTTGGAACCATCCCTATATCATCACTATCAGCATAAGGCGTTTCAAGTATTTGTCTCCCGACAATCACTGTGCTTCCGCCCCATACACCTTTGAGATAAAGCTCATTCAATATCCCATAACTTTCATTCTGAGAATCTCCGAAAGGGATACCCAATATATCGGAGGTTTCATCAAGCAAAACGCCCTGAAGCGTACCTCCAACTGAGAGTCCCATATATTGTGCACTCTCATAACTCAGCTTGACACCAAATGCCGCCTCGTTACTATCCTCCGTCTCTACATCGGTATACTGATACCCAAGTCTTGCTTCGCCGCTAAACCCTTCTTCAGCAAATGTCTGCGATCCCAAAGCCAACACGGCAAAAAGGGACATAGCTATTTTTTTGTTTACCATAAATAACTCCTTCTTTATTTTAATAATGATAATTCTTATCATAAATAAAAATATACCTTAGTTAAACTTATAGCTAACTAAGGTATTGGAAAAATTAATTTGCTGTAGCGACCTGAGCTTTTTTACTATAAAGATATGCGCCTACCATTCCGGTAAGATGAAGCGCAAGAGTTGAAAGGCTAAAGCCTAGCATATATAAAGCAAAATTGCCTACAGTGAACTCCGCGCCATGCGCATAGCCATGAAATGCACCAAAAAAAGCAACAATTGCCACTATGATACCTGTAGATATATTTTTTGCATATCCGATCAAGGCAAATACAACTGCAATAGAGAGCAATATCCCCTCTTCAACATATGGAATCGTAACACCGCTTTTACCGATAAGTGCCGCCAAAACCATAGCCCCCATAAAACCGACAAGTGCCAAATAGCCTTTTTTGCTTGCAAAAAAAGCAAGTATACCAACACCGATCATTGCCAATATATGATCTAATCCACTAATAGGGTGTGCCATTCCACTCATAAATCCACCATGCTCTAACATACTTGTATGTGCCGATGCAAAACTGCTCAATAGTGCCCCTAAAATCAAAAACTTTTTCATACTCATCTCCTAAAATTGAACGATTATTCACTATAAATTTTACACCGTTTTTTTGAAACAACTATTAAAGATTTTATTTCTAACATATTTTAAGGACCAAAAATATATAATTTTTCATGGAATGTATATACTGTAAAAACAAAACTACCTATTTGCTTGCAGACGATTTGAGAAAATGTTCGCAATGTCGAAGAAAGTTCAGTCCAAGAAAATTACAAAGAAAAAAAGAGCTTATCAATCTTTTTTTATCTGCAGATGACATCCCTATGAAGACTCT
>JARROQ010000002.1:5681-84105 GCA_037383745.1 Sulfurovaceae bacterium | reverse complement strand
GCTCTGAATTCGACGAGGTCATCACTCCCTTCACCGACACCGATGTAGAAAATAGGAAGTTTAAGCTCATCAGCGATACTAAAGACTGAGCCGCCTTTAGCGGTGCCGTCTAGCTTTGTGATGATGATGCCGTCTACTCCTATCATCTCATGAAATGATTTTGCTTGATTGATAGAAGAGCTTCCCTGTGTGCCATCAAGTACCAATATTTTTCTATTTGGTGCAGTAGCAAGTGCTTTGTTTGCAATGCGCACCATCTTTTGAAGTTCGTTAGCTAGATTTGTATGCGTATGGAGTCTGCCGGCCGTATCGATAATGGCATGGTCTATGTTTTTTGCTTTTGCTGAATCAATAGTATCAAAAACAACGGCAGAGGGGTCATGTCCCTGTTTGCTTGCAATTATGGGGATATCAAGTTTGTTCGCCCAACGTGTGAGCTGCTCGATAGCCGCAGCTCGAAAGGTATCGGCAGCTCCCAAGATGACGCTTTTGCCCTCTTTTTTATAATGCGAGGCAAGCTTGGCGATGGTTGTGGTTTTTCCGGCACCATTGACGCCGATAATCATCTCCACATAGGGCTTATCATCGCTAAGTTTAAGGTCGGCTTTGTATCTAAAGATAGAAACGAGTGAGTTAAACGCTTGCATTTTATTGATCGAGTTAGAGTGCGGAGCGAGTATCCTCTCGATAAGATCATAGTTGACATCAGCCTCTAAAAGAATCGTCTCAAACTCATCTTTTGTAAGTTTTGTCTTCTTCTCCTCAGAGACCTCTCTGATCGCTTCGTTTGTTTTTCCAAGAGCTTTTTTAAAAAAAGAGAACACTATGTTTGCCTTATTGGAGTAGATATTTTATATCAGAATCGATCATCTCTATCGGAGTAACGCCTTGATAGGAGGAGTTAAAAGTTCCATCAACATAAAGCAATGTAATGGGCATCTCAGCCTCTTTGATCTCATCGTGTATCAGGAGTGCATCAAGGATTGTTTGATTGTCTTTATCAAAAGAGATATCGATTTTGCATATAAAACATTTTGAGCCAAAAAGATACAGCAGTGTTATCTTTGTTTTTTTCTCGAAAGCTACACTTTTGCCTTGAAGTGTAAGGCTCTGTTCTTTGTTTGGAATTGTGATAAATGGGAGAGTAACTTCATCGTGCTTATTTAATGAGGCTTTTTTATCATCCTGTGATTTCTCACCACACCCGCTAAAAATTATCATAATCGATAAAAATATAGACGAGACAATAACTCTCATATGATTCCTTTGATATAATTAAAGTTGGAAGATTATACCAAATACCACTTTAAGCAAAAGGTTTGAGAGCTTTGGAGCATAAAACACTAAAAGATCAATTTAGAAAAGATTGTTTTGAGCGGTTAAAAAAGGCAAGTAAACTTCCTAATCGTTATGCAAAAGATAAAAGATTACAAAGAGAGCTTTTGGAGTATATCAATCACCTTAATCCTAAGGTCGTGATGTTATATATTCCTATGAAAATAGAGTTTGATATAAGTGGAACTATAAAAAAACTTAAGCAAGATTGCAGATTAATATATGTTCCATTTATTAAAACCACGCTATTTATAGCTAGATATTTGTGTATATCTGAGGATATCGTAACCAATGCACACGATGTAAGCCCGGATATTATAATAGCCTAGTTGATATAAGTGTTTTGTGTGATAAAAAAAGGATAAATAATGATATGGCCTGATGTACTTGTTGGAACCCTCCTTGGTGTTTTAATCAGTTTTTTGATTTTTAGGAATCTCTATCTCTATAAAAGAATATCTTATATCGAGATGGATGCTAAGGCAAAAGCTGAAGCCATAATAAATGAAGCAAAACAGTTTCTTAATGAGACAAAAATGTCTTTAAAAGAGTTAGAGCTTGAGCATGAGCGAAGTTATCAGGCAAATTTATTGCGTATAAAAGAGGAGAAGGGCCGACTTAAAGAGCGTGAAATTGTTTTTGAAGAGAGAGAAAAGAAAGTCTTGTCGGGTGAAAATAAGCTCATTGAAAAAGAGAAAAAGATTAATCAGCTAGAAGAGATGAAGATGAAAATGCTTGACGAATATAAAGAAAAGCTAGAGTCGATCTCATCAATGGGAGTCGAAGAGGCACAAGAATATATCCTTGAGATAGCAAAACAGAAAAACAGAGTTAAAGTGGCGAAGATGAGTAGAGATGCTTTGCAGCTTGCAAAAGAGGATATAGATAGAAAAGTAAAATATATCTTAGCCCAAGCGACTACAAGATACGCCGGTGAGTTTGCCGGCGAGAGACTTATAAGCAAGATAGAGCTACCAAGCGATGAGCATAAAGGGCTTATAATCGGTAAAGAAGGAAGAAATATTAAGTCTTTAGAATCACTTTTGGGCGTTGATATTATCATTGATGAGACCCCGGGTATTATAACGGTAAGTAGTTTCAATCTTTACAGAAGAGCAATTGCAATCAAAGTCATTCAGGCACTTATAGATGATGGCAGGGTACATCCGGCTCGCATAGAAGAGGTTTATGAGAAGACCTTAAAAGATTTTGAAGAGGAGACATATAGCGAGGGGAGAGATGTCTTGATCGATCTTGGTGTTTATCCTATGAATGAAGAGCTTACAAGACTTTTAGGTAAATTAAAATATAGAGCGAGCTATGGGCAAAATGCATTAGCGCATACGCTTGAAGTAGCACGGCTTGCAGGGGTTATGGCTGCCGAGATAGGTGGTGATGAAAAACTTGCTATTCGCGCAGGACTATTGCATGATATAGGTAAAGCACTCACGCAAGAGTATGGTGGATCGCATGTAGATATCGGTGTAGATTTGTGTACCAAAAATAAAGAGCATCCGACAGTTATCAATGCGATACTAGCGCACCACGGTCATGCAGAACCCGATAGTATAGAGAGTGCGTGTGTCTGTACGGCTGATGTTTTAAGTGCTGCTAGGCCGGGTGCAAGGAGAGAAGTACTTGAGGCATTTGCGAAAAGAGTAAAAGAGCTTGAAAGCATCGCAACCTCAAAAGAGTCTGTAGAGTATGCTTATGCGATTAATGCCGGAAGAGAGATAAGAGTTATCGTCAATGCGCAAAAGATGAGTGATGATGAGGCGTGTATTTTGAGTCAAGAGATTGCAAATGAGATAGAAGAAAAGGTACAATACCCTGCTGAGATAAAAGTGAATGTTATTCGAGAGACAAGATCAATCAGTTATGCGAAATAAGCGCTAAATAGATAAAAGTGAGGAAGACGAAGTGAAAAAGATTTTGATTATGTGTTTGATGGTTCTAGGTTTAATGAGTGCAAGCAACGCAAAAGACGCACAGATAGTCGTGTTGCATACAAGTACCGGAAATATTGAGCTGAAAATGTTTCCCGATATAGCACCTAAAGCCGTAGAAAATTTTGTGACACATGCCAAAAATGGTTATTATGATGGTGTTATCTTCCACAGGGTTATCAAAGGGTTCATGATTCAAGGTGGTGATCCGACAGGTACCGGTATGGGCGGTGAGTCTATCTGGGGCAACGATTTTGATAATGAATATGGCAATAATGTAGTTTTTGATAGACCCTTTCTGCTTGCTATGGCAAATCGCGGACCAAATACTAATGGAAGCCAATTTTTTATCACAACAGCTCCTGCTGATTGGCTCAATGGAGGCTATACGATATTTGGAGAGGTAGTATCCGGTCAAGATGTTGTCACAAAGATAGAGAATGTAACAACCGGTGATATGGATAGACCGATGGTAGATCAGGTGATAACAAAAGCAACACTCAAGTAGATTATGAATCTAGATGAGCTAAGGCGTGAGCGTCAAAAATGTTTGTCGTGGAAAAATATAGCTCCTATCAATAGCACTATCAATGCTTTAGATGAGTATAAGTGCTCTTTCTTTTTGGACGACATCGTAGATATTCAAATCGAGAATATCTCAAAAGATGCAATGCAAGAGATTGAACAGAGCGCAAAGATGATGAAGCCTTGGCGCAAGGGACCCTTTAAAATCAATGAACTCTTGATTGATTCGGAGTGGAGAAGTGATAAAAAATACAATCTGCTTGCTCCCCATTTTGATCTAAAAGATAAAATTGTAGGCGATATAGGATGCAATAACGGCTACTATATGTTTAGAATGTTGAGCCAAAAGCCAAAAAAGATTATCGGCTTTGACCCCTCAGCACTCTACTATATGCAATTTAAATTTTTAAATCATTTTATAAAAAGTGATATAGTCTATGAGCTTTTGGGTGTTGAACATCTGGAATTTTATGAGCATAAATTTGATCTGCTTTTTTGTTTAGGGGTACTTTATCATAGAAGCGACCCCGTATCTACTTTAAAATCACTATTTAAGAGTTTAAATGAGGGCGGAGAGCTCATTTTGGATACTTTTATGATAGATGGCGATGATGAAGTTGCACTTTGCCCGAGAGATAGATACTCTAAAATACCCAATATATATTTCATTCCTACGGTCAATACACTCAAAAATTGGTGCTTTCGAGCAGGGTTTTGTGAAATCGAAGTACTAAATATCATAAAAACAGAGTACGATGAACAGAGAAAAACACCCTGGATTGATACTCAAAGCTTGGAAGATTTTTTAGACCCAAATGAGAGCTCAAGGACTGTAGAGGGGTATCCGGCGCCCAAAAGAGTCTATATAAAAGCCAAAAAGAATTAAAATAGCAAAAAAACCTAAAAATAAGTTTTATTTTTAAATAAGCTTTTTTTAGATATAAATATGCAACGAAAAAATAATTCATTTATTTTGAAAAATTAGGAATATGTGCCCATGAGGATACTAACAGTTGGTCTTAACGATGATTATGTCAAAAAGCTTGAGGATGAGCTTTATAGATATTTTATATGTATCGTCGATAATGCCAAAGATTTATATGATGCAACCAATTTTACCGACTTTCGTCACTACGAGTTAGTTTTAGTGGTCGATGAGGGGGTTAATTTTTCCTTAGAGAGATATGTCAATGAGGTAAAACGTAAAAAAAGCGAAACTAAGATTATAGTGCTCACAAAAGACTTCAAAGCGCAACCGGTATTTTTCAATATAGGTGCCGATGATGTTATCTGTAATCACTGCGAACACCCTGATCTTATAGCTGCTAGAGTTTTAGCAAATATGAGACACCTTTTTGGTACAAAAGTTGATATAGGCAAACTTGTAATAGATATTGCCAATAAAAGAATAGAATATGATGAGAAGATCATATCTTTAAACGGTAAGACTTTTGATATCTTGGCGTATCTTGCGCTTAGAAAACAAAGAGTATTTTCTAAAGATGAGATTATCAATGCGCTTTGGGAAGAGCCTGAATATGTAAGCGATAATACCGTCGAAGTAGCTATCAATCAGATAAGAAAAAGGCTTAAAAATATTCTTGGCTTCCAAGTCATTCATACCGTCAGAAGAAGAGGCTATAAGTTCGCTTATTAGCTCTTAAAGGCTATTTTGAACTTGACTTATCCAGTAAGGAATATAGCGCATCTCTTCTTTGAGGGTCGTCGCCTCACCATGTCCCGGATAGATTGTATGATTTTCCTTTATCTTAGCAACTCTATTGAGACTCTCTAGCATAGATTTTCCGCTTGAATAGCGAAAATCCCATCTGCCTATAGAACTACGAAAAAGAAAATCACCGCTAAACCAAACATCTTCTATCTCGATAACACTACAGCCTGGAGTGTGTCCGGGGAAATAGAGAAATTTTATCTTAATACCTTCTATCATAATCGTCTCATCAGGCTTAACGCATATGTCAGCCTTACTCGGAGGTGTCCCTTGTGAGAGCGGATCGCTTTCAAGCATAAAAGCATCATCTTTTGGGGCATAGATAGGAATTTTTAACTTTTCTTTGAGTTCTTGATTGCTCCAAACATGATCAAAGTGTCCATGAGTATTGAGAATCGCTAAAGGATTTTTCACATTCTCTAATACCCACTTTGTTGCTCCTTTGCCCGGGTCGATGATAAGCTCTTTTTCATCTATCTTTACAATATAACAGTTGGTTTGGTATGGACCCATTGGCTGGATTTTAATCTCCATTGCTCTATAATTCTCCTATGGATTTTTTTAAACAACTTGAAATGGCTCTTTGCAGTGATGATATCGCTGTAAAAAAGCAGATAACCCTTGATTTGTTGGCTTATTGTACCAAAAATGATTTAGAGTTCAACTATGAGCCAAAAAGTTGGGATAAGCCATCCTATTTTCATCGATGCACTATAGTAAATCCAAGAGATCTGCCCAAAAGAAACCATCTTGATACAGATGAAGGACTGGCAAAAATGGTGCATGCTATCACGCATATCGAATATTGTGCTATTGATCTTGCGCTGGATGCTGTCTATAGATTTGGTTTTATGCCCAAAGAATTTCTCCTTGATTGGCTCGTTGTAGCCGAAGATGAGATAAGGCACTTTATAATGCTTGAAGGAATGTTGCATGAACTTGGATTTGCTTATGGAGATTTTGCAGTACATCAAGGATTTTTTGAGATAGCAAAAAAGACCGAAAGCTCTGTAATGGATAGGATGGCTATCGTGCCTAGATATTATGAAGCAAATGGGTTGGATGTTAATCCACAGATTATAAAAAAACTTGAGAATAGAAAAAAAGATAGGATAGTTGCTAAGATGATCGATGCCCTCTTTGTGATACTCGAAGAAGAGGTTGATCATGTGAGAAAAGGCGATAAGTGGTTTAATTATATGGCTAGTAAGAAGAGCGAAAATCATAAAAGTTATAATAATCCACTTAACAAATAAAGGATTCGATATGAAAACAGTAGTCCCATTTTACAGATATCCGACAAATGTCGATATAGGATCGATCCTAAAAGAGGCTTCCGGAGATGTTAATGGATTAGAAAATGTAGAGATGCTTGAGGAAGTTTTCAAAAATTTTATTGGTTGTAAATACGCCGTTAGTGCTTCTAGTGGAACAAATGCGTTGCATCTTGCTATGTGCGCCCTTGACCTTAAAAGAGGCGATAAGGTTATATGTAGCATCAATGCTTTTGTTAATGTCCCTGAGGTTGTTAGACATTTTGATGCGGAGCCTATTTTTGTAGATTGTAATAGTGATGACTATATGATTAATCCCGCTAAACTCAAAGAGGCAATTGCAAAAAATAAGAGCAAAAAATTAAGAGCAGTGATTGTCAATCATATGGGCGGCAAAGTTGCCGATATGGAAGAGATATATGCCATAGCAAAAGAGGGGAATATCAAAGTCATAGAAGATGCGACTGATGCGATGGGGAGCAAATATAAAGATAAAATGATAGGCTCAACGGGTGCAGATATGACCGTATTTTCTTTTGTTCCACATCTTGTTCGGGATGTTGTTTCCGGAGGGATTTTAGTCACTGAGAGCGA
Source organism: Sulfurovaceae bacterium (assembly GCA_037383745.1). Classification (GTDB taxonomy): domain Bacteria; phylum Campylobacterota; class Campylobacteria; order Campylobacterales; family Sulfurovaceae; genus BN30871. The sequence goes on along the minus strand of JARROQ010000002.1, from coordinate 76,699 downwards.
GTCTTACGCAACAAGGGCAAGACTTTATAGAAATCATGGACTTGTTGATGGGCAAGATGAGGGTATCTATAGCGTCGGTTATTTTTATGACATGATAGATATAGGATTATCATATAAAATTAGCGAGATAGATGCCGCTATTTGTCTTAGAAGACTCAAAGATATCGATAGTGCGATGGAAAATAGAGCGCAAATAGCAAGTATCTATAAAAAAGAGCTTGAAGGGATTGATCACATAACTATCAAAACTTCTCTTGATGAGTCCAATATAACCAACTTTTTTATCGAGATAGATAAAAATAGAGATCACTTTGCAAGGGAGCTAAAAAAAGAGGGTGTCGAGATAAGATTGCATTATATACCACTCAATTTTATGGAATATTATAAGAAAAAATATGAGTTAAAAGTTTTTGATTTTCTTTCATCTTTGGAGATATACCAAAAGACTATCTCTCTACCTATCTTTGATGAGATGACCCAAGATGAGGCGCATAAAGTATGTGAGGTTGTGAAAAAAGTAGCCAATACTTACATGTAAGTTGCTTAATGCATAGTTTGATTGAATCACTTTGGTTCCATACAAGATGGTATCATCTTCCTTTCCTAATTATACTCTTTCCTCTTGCTCTATTGTGGGGAGTATTGATGGGACTTCGCAGATTTTTTGCTAAAGAAAAAGATTTTGGGATACCCATTGTTAGTGTAGGTAATATTGTCGTAGGGGGCACAGGGAAGACGCCATTTCTTATAGAACTGCTAGCGAGATATCCTAAAGCTTTTGTCATCTCAAGAGGATATGGAAGGCAAAGTAGTGGCTATCTTCTTGTGAGTCAAGGCGGTAAGATATTTGTCGATGTTGATAAGAGTGCCGATGAGCCTATGCTTATAGCACAGCTAGCAAAAGAGTGCAGTGTTATCGTGAGTGAAGATAGAAAATTTGCTATAAAAAAAGCCAAAGAGATGGGCGCTAAAGTTATATTTTTAGATGACGGTTTCAGCCAGATAGGCATCAAAAAATTTAATATCCTGCTTAAATCAGAAAACAGTAGCAATACTCTACCAATGCCTGCAGGTCCCTATAGAGAGTTTAGCTTTTTTGAGCGTTGCTCAGATATTGTGGCGATTGAAGGGATTGATTTTGCAAGGTCAGTTGATTTTGAAAATCTCGGTAAAAAGATGGTGCTAGTCACCGCAATCTCAAATCCTGAGCGATTGGATAGATTTTTACCAAAAGGCATTGTGGGTAAATATTACTTTAGGGATCATTCCTATTTTGATGAGGATAATCTAAAAGAGATTCTCGCAAGGGAAGGTGCTGATAGACTCTTGGTCACGCAGAAAGATTTGGTTAAAATGGTTGATTTTAAGTTGCCTCTGGCGATTATAAAGTTAAAATTAGAGATTAAAGAGTACATATTTGACGCAGTGGATAACTATATAAAAGGAGAGAGTGGTGAAAGATAATTTAGGGGTTGTTAAAACACTTCTTGATGCACTCCCGTACATAAAGAAATTTAAAAATGAGAAGATAGTTATAAAATATGGCGGTTCAGCGCAAAGTAGTGATGAACTCAAAGTGCAGTTTGCTCAAGATATCGTGCTTTTACATTTTGTGGGACTCAAGCCGGTCGTTGTGCATGGCGGCGGCAAGAAGATTACAGATCTTTTGAATAAACTTGATATACCAACCAGCTTTGTAGATGGACAGCGGGTAACAACACAGGAGATTATGGGTATTGCCGAGATGGTTTTAAGTGGAGATATCAACAAAGAGATTGTTGCTCTGCTCAATACACAAGGGGCAAAAGCACTAGGTGTTTCAGGGAAAGATGGTCACTTTTTAGAAGCGGTTCCAAAAGATTTTGATAAATTTGGTTATACAGGCATTATCGAGCGTGTTGATCCTCTCTTTATCGATGATATTATCGATGATGGACTCATCCCCGTTATTGCACCAATCGCGGGTAGTAGTTCTGTTGGGCATCCGGGATTTAATATCAATGCAGATTTGGCAGCTAGTAAGATAGCAGTAGCTCTTAAAGCAAACAAAGTACTCTTTCTTACCGATACTCCGGGCGTTTTGGATAAAAGTGGCGAACTCATCACAAATTTAAGCGTTGAGAAGACCAACGCACTTAAAGCTGATGGGACAATACATGGAGGCATGGTGCCAAAAGTTGATGCGTGTATAGAGGCACTCAGAGGTGGTGTGAGTAGAGCGCATATCATTGATGGAAGGTTGGAGCACTCACTCCTTTTGGAGATACTTACCAGTAGTGGTGTTGGAAGCTGTATAGAGTTATAATCTTGCCTCTATAGCATGGATGATATCATCGATAGCTTCTGTTGCTTTTGCATAGATGATTTCATCATAATGTGCCTCATCTATATAGTAACTAGGCTCCAAATTGTTGAGGATAGAGTAATGGGTATATGCAGCAAAGTTGTCAGTATTGATAACTGCGCCACTTGATCCAATAACAACAAATATCTCACAATCATTCAGCTCCTGAATAAGAAGCTCATACATGGGGGCACTCTCTCCGAAAAAGACAATATCGGGTCTTAGCAGATTGTTGCATTTTGGACAGGATGTCTCTCTATCTTGTTTTGCGTAGCCTATATCCATTTTATGTTCACAAATTGTGCATTTAAGAGAGGTGAGAAAGCCATGCAAGTGGACAGTCTTAAGTGCCCCCGCTCTCTCAAAGAGATCATCAACATTTTGTGTAATGATAGCAATATCATCAGGATACTTTTTTTGTAGCTCGGCTATTTGAATATGCGCTTTATTTGGTTCTACTTTGGATAATTGCACCCTTCTTGTATCGTAAAATTTGAGTACAAGTTCTCTATTTTTATCGAGAGAATCATATGAACAGACATCCTCTAGTCGGTGATTTTCCCACAAACCACCCGCATCTCTAAAGGTCATAATGCCTGATTCAGCGCTGATGCCGGCGCCGGTAAATATGATTACTTTAGACATTTTTACTCCTTTTTAAAACAATCGTTTTCATGATCATCAACCATCCCGCATGCTTGCATAAAGGCATAGATGGTGATTGAGCCTACAAATTTAAATCCTCTTCTTTTAAGTTCTTTCGTAAGTGCATCAGATATTTCACTCCTGCAAGGTGCATCTTTATAGCACGGTATGTTATTTATGATTTGTCTGTTATCAATATAGCTCCAGAAAAAGTTATACAGTGAGCCAAATTCATCTATGATATCTAGCATTTTCTTTGCATTTTCAACGATGGCTATAAGTTTTGCTTTATTTTTTATAACTTGAGCACTCTGCATGATGGCGTCTATCTTTTTTTCATCAAAAGTTGCAACTTTTTTGATATCAAAACCATCAAAAGCCTCTCTATAGCCCTCTCTCTTTTTTAAAATAGTGAGCCAGCTCAGCCCGGCTGCTTGCGTTTCAAGAGAGAAAAGCTCAAAGATAGCTCGATCATCTCTTAAGATAACCCCCCACTCATTATCGTGGTAGGATTCATACAATAAATCACCTTTTTTAACCCAACCGCATCTTGTTTTCATTAGCATTTCTTTAACTAAAGATTATATAATTAAGTTTATTATATCTCAAAAATATCATTAATAATTAAATGGTATAATTGCACTTTTATTTTGCCGTACGCAGATAAAAAGTAATTTTAAGGAATCAAAATGCAGTTTATTGAAACACGAGGCAATGATACACTCAAGCCTATAAGTGTGCCTTTTTCTAAAGCGATACTCTCTCCTAGCGCAAGCTTTGGTGGCCTCTATGTTCCAGAGAGCCTACCAAGATTGGATGATGCGTTTTTGCTTGCACATAAAGAAAGCTCGTATAGAGATATAGCTTTTGATTTCTTAAAATTATGTGATATTGATATCCCTTATGATGTTATCGATGAAGCACTGAAAAGATATGAGCTCTTCGATGATGCTAGCGATCCTGTTCCTATGAAAAAAATAGAAGATGACTGCTATGTGAGTGAACTTTACCATGGTCCCACAAGAGCTTTTAAAGATATGGCACTCCAACCATTTGGGTACATTCTCTCTTATCTTGCAAAAAAACATGATCAAAAATACCTCATAATGGCTGCTACGAGTGGAGATACAGGTCCGGCAACACTTGAGACTTTTAAAGATGCACCAAATGTGATCGTAGGATGTCTCTATCCTGATGGCGGAACAAGTGATGTGCAAAGATTGCAGATGATTACAGAGAGTGCAGATAACTTGCATGTATTTGGCGTAAAAGGGGATTTTGATGATACGCAAAATGCACTCAAATCACTTTTAGCTTCAGATGAGTTCAATAGCGCAATAGCTTCAAAAGAGATCAAGCTCTCAGCTGCGAATTCTGTAAACTTTGGTCGTATTATATTTCAGATCATTTATCATATATACAGCTATATAAGACTTATCAAAGAGGGGCAGATAAAACTTGGAGAAAAGATATATCTTGTGGTGCCTAGCGGTAATTTCGGTAATGCTTTAGGTGCCTATTATGCCAAAAAGATGGGTGTTCATATCGAAAAGATACTTATCTCATCAAACCAAAACAATATACTTACAGACTGGATAAACAAGGGTGAATATGACCTCACTTCTAGAGATTTGATACAGACGATATCGCCCGCTATGGATATCCTAAAGAGTTCAAATGTAGAGAGAATTCTTTATGATAAATTTGGCTCCAAGCGCACAAAAGAGCTTATGGATGATCTTGCGCAAAAGAGGAGCTATGCGCTCACGGATGAAGAGCTAGCCCTTCTTAGAGAGGATTTTGATGCTTCATATTCCACAGATGATGAGTGTATCAATATGATGGCAAAATATGCCAAAAAGGGTTACATCATGGATCCGCATACGGCAACTTGTATTAAATCTTATGAAAAATTACGAGATAAAAAGGCCACAGCCGTGATCTACTCAACTGCTGAGTGGACAAAGTTTAGTCCTGTGGTCGCAAAAGCACTCGGGGGAGATTTTTCAAGAGATTTAGAAGCGATAGATTTTATCAAAGAAAAAACTGGGTTAAAGCCCAATAATACTATCAAATCGCTTTTTAATAAACAAATAATACACAATAAAATAATACAAAAAGAAAATATAAAAAAGGAGATGCTCTCTATTTTATAATAGAGCAAAGTATTCATGAGAGGTTTTTTTATAATAATTTTGCTGCTTCTAGCGACCTTTATGGAGCTAGATGCCAACAAAACACATAACAAATGGGTAGTAGATTGCGTTATGATGCCAAAAAATGCAACTGAATGCTACCCATACTCGTTTAACTTTTTTAAGCAGGCAGAACCTAGTGCTAGCTTGGATGTTTTTGCAAAAAAAGAGACAAACACTACCACAGAAGAAACAAGTGCAAACATAAAAGATAATAGTGCCCCCCCTGAGATAGCATCAAAAGAGAGGCAGGTTGATAAGAATGTCGGACTTTATATCATAAAAAAGGGCGACACTCTCAACTCTATATCTTTTGAAACCGGAGGAATAGTTCACCTATTTCGAGGATTTCAAAATTGCGAAAACGCCGCTCCAGGCCAAAAGATGCTGTTTGTGGATAGACACTCACTGGCTTTTCTTCATAAAGTCCACCGCCATATCCTTGCAAAACCACTTGGAAGACAGCTGAAGGTTACAGCTACCGCGTATACATCACATGTAAATCAAACCGAGGGTGACCCTTTTGTGGGCGCTTGGAATAATAGATTGACTCCGGGACAAAAGGTTATAGCCGTATCAAGAGATTTGCTAAATTATTATGGGCTAAAAAATGGCTCAAAAGTAAGAATAAGTGGTCTTGAGGGCTACTATACAGTAAGAGATAAGATGAATAAGAGATATACAAAACGAATCGATATTTATATGGGGCTTGATAGGAAGAGAGCGCTTAGATGGGGAAAAAGAAGCGTTAATATCTATTGGTAATTACGCAAAAGACTCATAAAGTTCCAAAAGCTCTAAATATCTCTCACTCTTTTCCTCATAGATGTGTTGCAAATCATTGAGTTGTTCGCCAAGTTCTACCAAGCCTTTATCTTTATAGCAATTAGGGTTGCTTAGGCATAGATTAATAGCTTTGATCTCTTCTTCGATATCTTCTATCTCCTTTGGTAGGTCTTCGAATTCTCTTTGCTCTTTATAACTTAGTTTGTTTTTTGTAGTCTTCTTCTTTTCATTCTTATTATCTTTTACCGATATCTCATTTTCTATTTTTTTGATATCTTGCAGTTCTTTTTCAATCTCAAGATATTCACTATAGAGCCCATAAGACTCCTCTATGGTGCCATCCCCTTTAAATATCAAGAGTTTTGAAGCAATCTTATCTACAAAATATCTATCATGAGAGACCACGATGAGGGCTCCGCGGAAGCTCAGTAATTTCTCTTCCAATATAGTTATAGTCTGGATATCAAGATCATTGGTTGGCTCATCAAGAATCAGGCAGTCAACTTTCTTAGCAAAGAGCAGAGCAAGTGCAACTCTGTTTCTCTCTCCACCGCTGAGTAGCCCTATCTTTTTATCTAGAAACTCTTGAGGAAAGAGAAAACTTTTAAGATAACCGTACACATGCATATTTGAGCCATTAACTTCTATAATATCCCCGCCGTTAGGGCAGAATGTCTCAAGCAGCGTTGCATCATCTTTGAGCATATTGCGATGCTGATCAAAATAGCCAACCTTAAAATCCCCACTCTTGATAGTGCCGCCATTTGGTTTTAGTCTTCCTAGAAGAAGTTGTAAAAGTGTTGATTTCCCGGAACCATTGATGCCGACAACGGCTATCTTATCGTACTGTAAAATACGTGTTGTAAAATCTTTGATTATCACATTATCTTGAATGCTATAATCTAAATGATCAATCTCAAAAAGCATCTTCTTTTTGCTGATATTCTTTCCACCGTTAAAGTGCTTTTTCTCTCGCTCTAACTCGATAGATATCTTCCTCATTATAGAAGGGTTTGTCTTTGCTTCCTCGCGTAACTCCAATACTCTCTTTTTTCTTCCTTGATTTCTTTTTTCTCTTGCGCGTACTCCTTTTTGGAGCCACTCTTCTTCTTGCTTGAGGAGCTTTAGCAGGTTCTCATGCTCTTTTCTCATAGAGTGCAGTCGTTCCTCTTTTTGATTGAGGTAGGCTTCGTAGCCACCTTTGTAGCTTATAAGTTTTTGATTTTCTATCTCACAGACTTTTGTGGCTAATCTATCGATAAAATATCTATCATGTGATATAAAAAAGAGTGTGAACTGTTCCTTGAGAAGAATCTCTTCTAAAAATTCGACCATATAGACATCAAGATGATTTGTTGGCTCATCGAGGAGTAAGATATCGGGTTTTTTAAGGATGAGTCCGGCAAGTGCGACTCTTCTTTGTTCGCCTCCTGAGAGTGAAGCTACAGCTCTATGTTCAAACTCTTTGAGTTTAAATTCACTCAAAACTCTCTCTATCTTATCATCTAAGCTCCATGCGTTATGGTGGTCTATAAATGCAGTGACTTTGTTGATTTGCTCCTGCAGCTCTTTGTTGTCAAAATCATAAGAGAGTTTTTCATTGAGCATAGTAAACTCTTTTTTTGCACGATTGATTGCAACAAGTTGAAGTTCTATAGCCTCTCTCACGCTACAATTTTCTTCAAATATTGGATTTTGAGAGAGTATATCTATCTCTATGTTATTTTGGATGACTCTCTTTCCCTCTTCGGGTGTAATGGCAGAAGATATGATTTTCATGAGTGTGGATTTTCCACAGCCGTTTTGCCCGATCAAAGCTACGCGCTCCCCCTCATTGAGATGAAAATCTATATCTTCAAAGAGCACTTTGATATCGTATCGTTGTTTTATGCCAAATAGATCGATAAGAGCCAAGAAAAACCTTAAAAAAGATGCAAGGGCTGTTTTACTAGAGCAAGATCACTATAAAGAGGCTGCGGATTATGCCATAGCAAAGGAGAAGCTCTCTTTAGTTTCTTATAGCCTTGATTATGCACTGTTCTTATGGTGGGCCCTTTTTGGATTTGGTATTCTCTACTCTTTTTCACATCTTCAGTTTTCTGAATTTTGGGCAAGTATCATATTCCTTTTTGGTTACTTTGCATTAGAGTATATCATCACGCTGCCTATTTCGGTCTATCAGGTATTTTATCTTGATAAACGATTTGGATTCTCTAAGATAACACCAAAGATTTTTTTCCAAGATCAGATTAAAAGTATATTGATGTTTATCCTGCTTGGTTTTGCGCTCTTTTCTCTGCTCATTTGGGTGATAGATAGTTTTGAGCTATGGTGGTTCTATGCATTTTTGATCATGATGGCTATCATATTGGTTATCAATTTTCTCTATCCTACGATTATCGCGCCTCTGTTCAATAAATTTACCCCCTTAGATGATGAAGTATTGCGAGAGAAGATAGAGGCCTTGATGGTGCAAGCAGGCATGAAGGCTAACGGTGTTTTTGTGATGGACGCAAGCAAAAGAGATGGAAGACTCAATGCATTTTTTGGCGGCATAGGTAAAAGTAAAAGAGTCGTCCTCTTTGATACACTCCTTGAAAAGCTTGATCATAGTGAGCTTATCGCTGTGCTTGGTCATGAGCTAGGGCATTTTAGAAATGGTGATATCTGGAAAAATATATTATTGATGAGTATATTGGTATTTTTAGCCTTTTTTATCTTGGGCAATATCCCTTTAGAGCTTTATAGCGAACTTGGAGTTGCACCGATTGCCGGTGTTAAAATCGCTTTGATTCTTATCTTGTTTCCACTTATCTCATTTGTCTGGATGCCTATCATTAGTCTTTTTAGCAGAGGGCACGAGTACAAAGCAGATGAGTATGGATCAAGTGTTGGCGGTAAAGAAAAGCTAGTATCTGCACTACTTAAATTGGTCAGTGAGAATAGATCTTTTCCTCTTTCACATCCTCTCTTTGTCTTTTTCTACTATTCGCATCCGCCGATAGTTCAAAGGGTTCAAAAATTGGGATTTGAGGTATAGGTTGAATATAGCCGCTGCACTCAAAGAAGCTACCTCTTTACTCGAGGATAATACGCCTCGTGCACGATTTGAGGCAGAACTTCTTTTGGCATATCATCTAGGAGTCGATAGAGTCTATCTTGCACAAAGAGATGACGAAGAGGTTGATGATATCAAAGGCTATTTTGCACTTATTAGAAGAAGGGCGCAGAGTGAGCCTTATGAGTATATAGTCAAAAGTGTAAGTTTTTATGATATAGAGCTTTATGTCGATAATAGAGTGCTTATACCAAGACCTGAAACGGAGTTGCTTATCGACGAGGTGAGTAAAATCATAGCTCAAAACAGTATAAAAAATATAGCAGAAATAGGAGTAGGGAGCGGTGCGATATCGATTGTACTAGCGAGAGTCTTCCCAAAACTCAAGGTAGTTGCGACAGATATCTCAAGCGATGCACTTGAGGTTGCTGCCATCAATAGAGAAAAATTTGCACTTGAAGAGAGGATAGAGCTTGTTAATGCGGATCTTCTAGGAGGGGTTGAGGATGTTTTTGATATGATAGTAAGCAATCCTCCATATATCGCAAATGATTTTAATCTTGAGAGTAATGTGGTAGATTTTGAGCCCCATAGTGCGCTCTTTGGCGGTAAAGTTGGACATGAACTTTTAGAAGATATAATCATGCAATCTAAAGATAAGAATGTTCGATTTTTAGCCTGCGAGATGGGCTATGATCAAAAAGATATTATCGAGCAGATATTTATTCAAATTGGGGTAAAATGCTACCGTTTTTATAAAGATTTAGCTGGTTTTGATAGAGGATTTATAGTTCAATTTAAGGAGTAAGTATGCCAAGAGTATTTAGATATTTTACAATGTTTTACATCATTTTTTTAGCCGCAGTTATGGGGGCTTCGCTCTATGCCGGAGCTGTTGTTGCTCCGGTAATTTTCAATACGGTTGATGTTTTCGGCACAGAGATTCTGACGCATTTCCAAGAGGGCATGATCATGACGGAAAATTTTGTAAGACTTTCCTATGTGATTACACTAAGTGTCGTCGTCGTTGTGATCTACGAAGGGTATAGATATAAAAAAGGTGAACGGGATACGCTCGCTATTATCGCTGCATTTTTGATTATTTGCACGGGACTTCTCTTTTCATACTACTATCTGCCTGATATTTTAACCATGCAGCAAGCAGGTGAGCAGATGACGCAGAGTGAGACTTTTGCAAATGTCCATAAAGCCTCAGAGATAAATTTTAAGGTTTATGTTTTTGCTATATTGCTATTGCTTAGCAGAAATCTTCAAAGAGCGCTTCGGTAGTATGAGCGCCTTGCATCCATTTAAGCCGATTGTATTTCAAGATACCAAAATATTGATTTTGGGCTCATTTCCTAGTATTAAATCGATCGAAAATGGATTCTATTATGCACATCCTCAAAATCAGTTTTGGAAGATACTCAGTCAAATAAGCGGATATCCAATAAACAATAGAGATCAAAAGATATGGCTCTTAAAAGAGCTTAAGATAGGGCTTTGGGACATGATAGAGAGTTGTCAAAGAGAAAACTCCTTAGATAGTTCCTTAGAAGATGAAAAAATCAATGATATCCCCACTATTTTAGAGTGCTATCCATCCATAGAAAAGATAGCCTTTACAGGTAGAAAATCTCAAGCTCTTTTTGAAACACATTTCTCTCATATTGATATAAAAACGATATATCTTCCATCTCCTTCACCAGCTTATGCTAAAATAAGCATAGACCAGAAAGCATCTGTCTATAAGAAGGAGCTCGAGCTATGATATGGGCAATAGGAGATATCCAAGGGTGTTATGGTGCATTTATGAAGCTATTACAAAAGATAGCATTTGACCCTTTAGAAGATAAGCTTTGGCTTGTCGGTGATCTTGTCAATAGAGGAGAAGGATCACTAGAAACACTCGAGTTTGTCTATAAGCATCGAGAAAGCATTGAAGTCGTATTAGGGAATCATGATATAGCGTTGATTGCGGCCTATTATGGGTTTAAAAAGAGTAATCCGACTATCGATCCAATACTCCAATCACCAAAGGCAAAAGAGCTTATAGGGTGGCTTAAAGAGCAGCAATTCTTACATATCGACCAAGAGCTTGGATATTGTATGGTGCATGCGGGTATATCGCCGGTTTTTAATCTCGATGAAGCAAAGTTGTGGTCAGACAAATTAAGCAAAAATCTACAAAGCGATGATGGAAAAATGTGGCTTGAAAAGATTATGAAATCGCCCGAAGGCAGGATAAAACATGGTAAATCAGAGGAGCTTGATGCAATGTATGCATTTAGCTCTTTTACGCGTATGCGCTACTGTTTTGGTGATAAATCTTTGGAACTTTTGCAAAAAGGTTCCCCATCAAGTAAAAAGGATCTTATCATTCCTTGGTTTTTTCACCCCGACAGGAAAAGCATTCCTCTTAAAATCATCTTTGGTCACTGGTCAACACTTGGATTTCATAAAAATGAGAGTGTTTTAGGACTTGATACAGGTTGTATATGGGGTGGCGCATTGAGTGCCGCACGAATTGATGATAAAAGCGAAGAGATAGTTACTGTAGAGTGCGAATAGTGGTGGACAAAAAGGAGAAATCCTTTAGTCCATCTGCTTTCTCAAAAATGTCGGTACTTGATAGAAATCTTCATCTTCATCATTGTAGCCACCGACTACTATTTTCCCTTGTGTTCTATTGATATTACTAGAGTTTGAAGTATTCATGAGCGTATTTGTGCTTGGGATTTTTCTATCAGTTTGATTTTTTTGCGATAGATCTTCAAATCCTGTTGCAATAACCGTAATTTTTACATAATCTTCCGGAAGTGTATCGTCTGTCGTAGTACCAAAGATTACATTTGCATTTTCATCAGCATTCTCCTCTATCATAGTCATAGCATTTGCTATCTCCATAATAGGATAGTTGGTATTGATATGGAAATGCACCAAAATACCCATAGCACCATCTATAGAGACATTATCCAGTAAAGGAGAGTCGATTGCAGCTTTTGCCGCATCATATGCCGCATTTTTACCTGCATTTTCACCTCTACCCATAAGCGCTAAACCTCTATGAGTCATGACGGTTTTTACATCGGCAAAGTCAAGGTTGATATCATTGTCACCATGAGAGAGAATTACATTTGAGATGCCACCGACTGCCTGCGAAAGAACATCATCGACGAGTTTAAAACTCTCTTTGATACCTAGATTTTTTTCGACGATAGAGAGAAGCTTTTCGTTTGGAACGACGATGATAGAGTCACTTGCAGTTTTAAGTTGCTCTAATCCTTCTTTAGCAAGATGACTTCTTTTACGCCCTTCAAATTTAAAAGGACTTGTTGCTATAGATATGGTGAGCGCACCTACCTCTTTGGCAGCTTGAGCGATGATAGGAGCCGCACCCGTACCTGTCCCGCCACCTAGACCGGCAGAGATAAATACAATATCTGATCCCTCTAACATTTTTTTGATATCTTCAAAACTCTCTAACGCAGCCTCTTTACCTTTTTCCGGATTCATCCCACATCCAAGACCTCTTGTTGCGATAGGTCCGAGTTGTAGTTTAAATGGAGCAAGAGAGCCTTCAAGTGCTTGGATATCAGTATTGGCTATGATAAGATCAATCCCTCCAACTCCTTCATTGATCATGTGGTTGATCATATTTCCACCACCTCCACCGACACCGATAGCTTTTATTTTCGCGCCATTTGTGGAATACTTCTCTTCTTTTATATCTATATCATCAAAATCTTGCATGCTCTCTCCTTTTTAAAATTTAAAATAACTGCTTTGCCCAATTGACAAACTTCCCAATAAAGTTTCCCTTCTCTCTTGGAAGTTTAGGGAGCTCAAATCCTTGATCAAAACCATACGACCCATCTTCGCTCTCATCTGCTTCATTTTTGGCTTTAGCTTTTGCCATTTTTTTATTTTTATGAATCTCTTCTATGGTTTCGCCTATATTGAGGTCTTTAAGACTCTCATCAATCTCTTCTTTGTCCTTTGAATGAAGCAACTCTTTATTGATGTCTATTTCGTATTCTGTATGGTTGCCTATGGCATACTGTAATAGTCCAATTGCTGCAGCAAATGCCGGATTTTTTAACTCCTCAAAAACACCCTTGATATTTTTAATATCCGGGGTTGAAACTCGAACAGGCATATCGGAAAAAATCGCACCCGCAAGTTCTCTAATCCCTTTTAGGTTTGCCATGCCACCTGTAAGGATAATGCCTGCACCCATCTGCTCTTTAAGCGCACTCTTTTCTACCATTTTTGCAAGAATCATCAATGTCTCTTCAACCCTAGCAAAAATAACACTATGAACAATGCCCAGCGAGACCTCATTTCTACTCTCTTCATTGCCGATAATAGGGAGTTCTACAATCTCTTCTGATCTCTCTGCTAAGTTTCCATGACGAATCTTGATATTTTCTGCTATTTGCAGAGGCGTATGCAGAGCGATAGAGAGATCATTTGTTATATGATTAGAACCAACTGCAAAAAAATCATTGTGTCTTACGGAGTTACCTGTAAATATCACGAGGCTACTTGTTTGCCCACCAAGATCAATAACACCAACCCCAAGTTCTACATCATCACTGCATATCGTTGAAAGAGCAGATGCATATCCATTTAAAACAACATCTTTGATCTCAACACCTGCTGATTTAACAGCTTTTTTAAGATTGAGCAGATTAGATTTTTGTATGATGATAATATTTGTGTCAACCTCTAGTCTGCTCGCATTCATTCCAAAAGGATCTTCAACAAACTCTTGATCGTCAACTTTAAAGTTATACGGTAATACATGGACAACTTCATACTCATTTGGGATGTTTGCATTGTGGAGTGCCGTTTGCATAACTCTGTTAATCTCATGTATTGAGATGTCTTTGTGCGGTATATTGACAATTCCGGTTGAGTTTAAACTTTTTGCATAGTTATTTGAGATTGATACCGTCGCCTTTGAAGGAATGGCTCCGGAGACTCTCTTGGCATCATTTAGGGCTTTTCTGATAGCTTTAGAGGCGAGCTCAATATTTGTTATAGCACCTTTTTTAATCCCTTGAGATTTAGTAATGCCGTGTCCCATGATCTGGATCTGACCATCATCAAGTCTGTCAGCTATGATGGCGCAAATTTTCGTCGAGCCGATATCAATAACTAAAAATGGACTATTCAACTGTAAGATCCTTTACAAAAACTTCTGTAGGGTATTTTTGATTGAGCATACGAGTAAGTTCAGACTCAAAAAGTGCATTTTTAAGTTGCGAAGCTATCTGTATCGACATCCTTTCCTCCTCGCCCTCTAATGAGACTCTCTTCTGATCCAAGATAACATATATGATTTTCTTGTCAGATACTGTAATAATACCCTTTTCTTTCGTAGTTGTAAAGAGTTTCTGTAAAAATTGTAAACTTTCTTGATCATTAAGCGTCGCAATGTCTGCTTTTTGACCAAGTGTAAGGTAGTCGGTTTGTTGCTCTTTTTGAGGATCAAAATTATCTAAAATACTCTTTGAAAGCTCGATGAACGCGTTCATTTTAGCATTTTTAAGATAGTCATTTTTGACAAGTTCTTTTGCCTCTTCAAAACTCATTTTAGAAGGAGGAACAGTGTTGACAACCTGTATTGATACAAAATGGTCATTATTGGCTTTAGATTTAAGGAAATCACCATTTTTTGCGGATGTTATCGCTTCCCATATCTCTTCAGTAAATTGAGGATCATTCTTCTCTACCAAGACTGATTTATCTGCTTGCACTTCACCTTTTTTAAATGCGATTGAATCGAGTCTTGCCTCTTTTTCTGTTTTATTGGTTTTGACATCGGCAATTACAAATTCTTTTGCCTCTTCCAAACTAAGAGGGTCCCCGTTTTCGTTGGTATATTTGTAGTTAAATTTCTTATACTGTTGCTGTATTTCGTCTTCGCTCACATTAGTATCTTTTGTGTCGGTAACCTTGATAGCTAGGTTATATCGTATCTTGTGCATATACTCTGAACTCTTTGTTTCCCAATATTTTTTGAGTACGGCATCACTAAGATCAACCTTTGCATCATCTACACTTATAACTCTATAGGCTATCTTTGTCCTATCGCTTAAAGCATAGTCGATAACCTCCTTTTCATAATCGCTGACATCTTCTTTGAAAAGTGCTATAAGTTTATTGATTTTAAGCTCATCTCTAAGACCACCTTCAAATGTTTTTGGTTTGACATGTTGGGATGCAAGGAAGTTCTCATAAATCTTTCTATTAAAAGTTCCATTTTCTTGAAAGTTTGGAAGAGATTCTAAATTTTTTGCAATCTCTTTGTCTGTTACGATGATGCCAAATTCATCGGCAAGGTTAAGAAGCAAAGCTTGCGTTTGCACGATTTCAAATGCTTGTTTTTTGATTCCGATTTTCTCTGCCTTCTCTTCATCAAGATTTCCTTGAAGCATTTGATTGTAGTAACTGTAGAGTTGTGAGTAGGTCATCTGATACTTTGTTTTTTTGATATCGATATCTCCGACTTTAGCGATAGAGTCACTTGTTGATCCAAATTTATAACTTCCCCAGCCGACAAAACCGGCACCTATAAAAGCTATCGTTGCAATCCATATGGTCCATACGAGGTATCTATTGTTTTTTTGCATCCAACCAATCATAATTCATCTGCCTTCAATTTAAAAGTTTGTACAATATTTTAGTCAACTTGTTATTAAGTGTAATTGAAAAAGCAAGTAAGCATGGTTTTTGGGAGGGTTTATGACAAATGAAGATATGATAAAAAGAGACCTTGAAGTTTTATGGCATCCATGCACACAGATGAAAGATCACGAAAATATACCATTAGTACCTATAAAATCAGCAAAAGGCATCTATCTCTATGATTTTGACGGCAATAGATATATTGATGCGGTCAGTAGTTGGTGGGTTAATATCTTTGGGCATGCAAATGAGCATATAGGGAGACGGATAAAAGAGCAACTTGACAATCTAGAACATGTTATTTTGGCCGGTTTTACTCATGAGCCTGTTGTTGAGCTGAGCCACAAGCTCAAAGCATTGACAAAACTTGACAAAGCATTTTACGCTGATAATGGATCAAGTGCTATCGAGGTGGCTTTGAAGATGAGTTTTCATTATCATCTCAATAAAGGGGAGCACAGAAAGTTGTTTCTCTCTTTAGAAAATAGTTATCACGGAGAGACGCTAGGGGCATTGAGTGTTGGAGATGTTGCACTTTATAAAGAGACATACGGTGCACTGCTTATACGCTCAATCCAAACACCTACACCAAAAGATCAAAGCATGAAAGAGGCACAAAAAGCACTTGTGGCACTTGAGAAAATCCTAAAAAAACACCACAAAGAACTCTGTGCTATGATTGTCGAGCCTTTGGTGCAAGGAGCAGGGGGTATGAAGATGTACCATAGTCATTATCTTAAAGGAGCAAGAGAGTTGACTTTAAAATATGGAGTTCATTTTATAGCTGATGAGATCATGACAGGTTTTGGAAGAACAGGGAGTATGTTTGCGTGCGAACAAGCTGATATATTGCCTGATTTTATGACGCTTTCAAAGGGGTTAACTGCCGGTTATCTTCCTCTCTCTGTCGTGATGACTACTAATGATGTTTATAATGCTTTCTATTGCGATTATAGTGAGTATAAAGCCTTTTTGCACTCCCATAGCTATACGGGCAATCCTCTTGGATGTGCTGCAGCACTTGCAACTTTGGAGCTTTTTGAAAAAAACGATGTTATCAATGCAAATAAGCAAAAGAGCCTTTTTATGGCACAACAGCTTGAGCGTTTTAGAGATTTGAAAAATGTAAAAGAGGTTAGAGTAACAGGCATGATAGCTGTTATAGAGCTAGAGGGGTATGATTCAAAAGAGAGAGTGGGCTTGAAGATATTTCAAGCAGCACTCAAAAAGGAAGTGCTTTTACGACCTCTTGGAAATATAATTTATGTGATGCCTCCATATGTTATCACACGGGAGGAGCTGCAAAAAGTATTTGATGTTGCTTATGAAGCTATAGTTGGCTTATAAGCTATTGGAGCATCTTAGAGAAGATACCGCTTTTTTTACTCACTCTCTCCAAATGAGGTCTTGCTCTTTGCAATCCTTCTTGGATAGCTTTCTCATAAAGCTCTTTTGCTTTCTTTTCATTTTTAGATACTGCAACACCAAACTCATAAAATTGCCCTAAATCACAAAGTGCCTCGTTGTAATCTTCTTCAGCGAGTTCATGTATGATTTTGTAGGCTTCCACTTCATCTTGTGCTACTAGCTTGCCCCTATAGAGTTCTCTAGCCAAAAGAAGTCTACCTAGTTGTAAATTTGTTGCAGCGCAGACACAGATAAGCTGTGCAGCCTCAGAAGTATCATCTCTGCCTTTAAGGTTTTCTATATGTCGCAACATTGCTTGGAGACTGCTATCGGTTACTCCACGGTTTTTTATCTGTGTTATCCAGATCTTGGTTGATTGGTACCGTGTATCTGTTTCATGTGCAAAATTATAGACTCCGTATATCTGCTCAAAGCGCTCTTGAATATCCCTAATAGGGGTTGGTTTACGTCGCTCATCTAGCTCATTTTCATCGGAGTCATCTTCTTCTTTGCTAGTGTTATTATCTTCATCGGATAGAGCATCATCTTCTTGTGCATCTTGGATCTCTTCATCTTGCTTGATGCCATCCTCTTCAGCGTATCGTCTCTCTTCCTCATCTCTCTCTTCATCATTTTCTATTTCTGTATGCTGCGCATCATAATCAGCTATCTCTTCTTCGTCTGTTTCGATATCCTCATTGACAAGTTCTTCATCGTGCTCTTCTTCATCAAACTCATCTTCATCCTCTTTGATTTCTAGGAGCACTTTATGAGGAGGGAATACTTCATAAGAGGATTCATCTTGCTCTTCCTCATCTTCCTCCTCCTCTATATTTTTATTGGTTGGCATAAGGATTTGAAACTCTTCAAGGATAGAGTGTCGTTTCTCTTTTTGTATCTTTTCTTGAGGTTTAGTTTTTGGTTTTTCGGATTCTTCTTCAATAATTTTAGTTGGATTGATATAGTCGGTGATAAGATATTGTGCTTGAGCATAGTTTTTCATCTTAAGAAGATCGATAATCTCATCTAGTTTAGGATCAATCTCAAAAGGCTCAAGTTTTAAAAGTTGTAGTCTAATAGT
Organism: Sulfurovaceae bacterium; assembly: GCA_037383745.1. Taxonomy (GTDB): domain Bacteria; phylum Campylobacterota; class Campylobacteria; order Campylobacterales; family Sulfurovaceae; genus BN30871. The sequence continues at coordinate 58,487 of JARROQ010000002.1, read as the reverse complement.
CTCACTATCTGTCATCGAGATAGCTATTTTTATAATCTTGATATGTTGACAGTTTTTGACAATATTTTATCATAAATTATTGAGTAAAATGGATGTAATAGATTTTTAGATATGATTGCAAAAAAGAGAAGCAGGAAAAATTGGAAGAAAAGATACCGCATATACCCGTTCTTCTTGATGAGGTCTTAGAGAGCTTTAAATCCATAAACAGAGGCTATTTTGTGGATTGTACTCTTGGTTATGGGGGCCATAGTGGTGCAATGCTTGAAAGATATAATGATATTTCGCTTATCGGTATTGATAGAGATAGTGAGGCACTCAGTTTTTCTAAAAAGAGATTGACAAATTTTAAAGAGAGATTCAGCTTTTATCAGGGTGCATTTTCAGAAGTTTTTCCTAAACTGCAAGAGCGTCCGATAACGGGAGTATTGGCAGATTTTGGCGTCTCTTCTTTGCAACTTGATAAAGTAGAGCGGGGTTTTTCTTTTGAGAGTGATACGCTTGATATGCGAATGGATCAAGAGGCTAAACTGAGTGCTTATGATGTGATTAACTCCTATTCCCAAACAGATTTGGAGTATATATTGCAAACATACGGGGAGCTTAAAGAGCATAAAATGATGGCACATGCGATTATAAAAGCACGCTCAAAGCAGCCTATACAGAGTGCAAAAGAGTTGAGTGAGCTTGCAAAAAAGGTCATAAGAAAAAAGAGTAAGATTCATCCTGCTACACTTCTATTCCAAGCGATTAGGATAGAAGTTAACAGTGAGCTCAAGGAGATAGAGCGCCTCTTAGACGCTATTGAAAAGATGCATACAAAAGGATTGATAGTCTCTTTTATCACGTTCCACTCATTAGAAGACAGAATCATAAAACATAGATTTGCAAAATGGAGCAAGGAGTGTGTCTGTGATGATTTTGCCATTAGATGTACATGCTCAAGAGACAATGCTAAAGGGAAAGCTATAGCTAAAAAGCCTATAATAGCAACCGCAAAAGAGTTAAAAACTAATCCAAGGAGCAGGAGTGCAAAACTTCGCTCTTTTGTCTTTACAAAAGATGCAAAGGAGGAGTGATGCAAGAGGGTATTGAGATGCCAAAAGGGATACCGTGGTCTTTGGTCTCTATGACCGTACTTTCGATAACCGTTTTTCTATTGTTGACCTCATTTAAGATATTTCTTAGTAGTAAAATATATTATGAGAGTAAGAAGGTCAATAATCTCAGACAAGATGTTACTGTTTTGAGAGCTGAGAATATTATGCTTCAGAACAAAGTTGAGGCATTACGGTTTAAAAATAGAGTTACCGATCCTCTTTTTGTTATGGATCAAGAGGGAGCTTTGGATTAGATTTTGATTGATAAAAAAGAAATTAGTCGCTATAATAAGTTCTTGTATTAAAAAGCGTTAGGAAATTATAAGTGAATATATTTAATGATGAAGATGATTTTTTAGTTAGTACGCCTAGAAGAAATTTCTTTGATATCTCAAAAAATGCAAATCAAAACATAGTGGAACTTGAACTTGAGAAGTTGTTTGAAAGATTAGTTGCAGCGGAAAAAATTTTAGAAGAGCAGGGGTTGGATGCTCGTCTGCAAGATAAAATCAACGAGATGAAATTCAACGAATCAAAAGAGTTTGAAGATAGACTCAATAGTATATTTTTAGAGCTTGTCGGTAATATCGTAACGCAGTGTGAATAAAAAGGGACGAAGTGCTTAGTAAAGTAGAGCAAAAGATAGATGAGATAGTCACAAATCTTCACCATAAAGAGATCAAAGAGCTTTTGACAAAACTCCCTAAGGGGAAGAGATTGAGAGCCAAATTGATACTCTATATAGCAGGTGAAAATGAAGAGAGTATAAAACTAGCATCCATAGTTGAAATGATTCATGCAGCAAGCCTGCTCCACGATGATGTCATTGATGATGCTATGCAGCGACGAGGCGTTGACTCTATCAATGCAATCTATGGCAACAAGAATGCAATCATGCTCGGAGATATACTCTACTCAATCGGTTTCTTTGAGCTTGTTGCAATGGGACCGGATATCGCAAAAAGCGTATCAAATGCTGTTGTTCAGCTTAGTGTCGGAGAGCTTGATGATGTGTATCTCTCTAAAAAATTCAATACAGATGCATCGATTTATAGAGATATGATCTATAAAAAAACGGCTTCGCTCATGGAGGCATCTGCATATAGTGCAGCCGCTTTGGCGGGTAAAAATCCAAACGCATATGCTCGTTACGGGAAAAACTTAGGTATAGCATTTCAAATGATAGATGATATGCTCGATATCACCTCTGATGCACAAACGCTTGGAAAGCCGGCTTTGCATGATTTTGTTGAGGGTAAGACAACACTCCCGTATATCTATCTTTATGAAAAGCTTGATACGAGTGAGAAGCAGAAGCTAGCATCTATGCATTGCAGGGCTTTAGATAAAGCAGAGCAAGAGTGGATAGTGTCAAATATTAAAAAATATGATATTATTGAAAAATGTTATCTCGAAGCAAAAGAGCTTGTGCTAGAAGCACTTGCGGCAATCAAGAGTGAGAAAAATCAAAAACTTGATTCAATTGCTAAAGAGATGATTGATAGGAGTTTTTAATGTATTATCAAGTGATTAGTTTTAACTACAAAAAATGTGATCTCTCACAACGAGAATTGCTTGTCTTTAAAAATGATGATGAGAAAAGAGCTTTTCTCAATAGGTTGGTGGACTTTGATTTTATCCATGAGGTCTTTATGCTCAATACTTGCAACAGAGTAGAGATCGTTACATCAAACAAAGATGGTTTTGCCACTTACCACACAATCCTTGGGCTTGTGAGCGAATATAGTGGAATAAATTTCTATGAACTCAAAGAGATGATGTATAGAGTCGATGATGTTGAGGCGATAAAACATATCTTTAGTGTTGTTGCATCGCTTGATTCTCTAGTTGTTGGAGAGTCGCAGATAACAGGTCAGGTCAAGGATGCTTTTAAATTTTCTTACAATAATCAGAGCGCAGGTAGAAAACTTAACCGCGTTGTCTCCTATGCGATGAAGTGTGCAGCAGAGGTTAGAAATAAGACAGAGATATCTAAAAATCCTATCTCTATCGCTTCAGTGGCAGTGACACAGGCAAAAGAGATACTTCAAGATAGTATCGCAGGAATTACGGCAGTTGTTGTCGGCGCAGGGGAGATGGGTGCACTTACGGCAAAACATCTCCATAAAATCGGTGCTGATGTTATCTTGCTTTCAAGAAGCCTGACAAAAGCGGAGGCTATCGCAAAGGATCTCGGTGAAAATATCAAGGTTGATATTTTTGAAAATTTGCCAAAATATATCAATCGCTACAGACTTCTCTTTAGTGCTACAGGCTCACCCGATACGGTTGTAAAAAAAGAGATGATAGAGAGTTGTGATTTTAAGAGATTATGGTTTGATATTGCTATTCCAAGAGATATTGATTCTATTGATGATGATACGATTTCAGTTTATCGTATCGATGATTTGCAACATATATCAAATACCAATCATGCTTTGAGGCAAGAGCAATCCTTGCTTGCTGAAGAGATTGTCGATCGATATAAAAATGAGTTTTACAGATGGCTTAAAGCACTCTCTATAGAGCCGGTTATCAAAGGGATGCGAGAAGAGGTGGATGGAGTGATAGAAGAAGAGCTTCAAAGGGCGATAAAAAAAGGTTTTGTTCCTGGTGAATATGAAGAGAATCTCAGAAAAATGGCCAACGCAATGTTTAACCGTTTTTTACATACTCCTACATTCAATATGAGAAAAAGCTCCCATGAAAAAGACGGGCTCAATAAGATAGAGGCAATCGAGTCTATCTTTGAGGTAGATACCCAAGATATTGACCCAAAATTATACAAAGAAGATCAGCATGCAAAAGGATACAGCGAATGAGATTTAGCAATCTTTTAATTCCCACATCAAAAGAGACTCCAAATGAAGCAACACTTCAGAGTCACATATATCTTTTAAGAGCCGGCTTTATACAAAGTGTTGGGAGTGGGCTCTACAATTACCTTCCTCTTGGAAAGATGGTTTTAGATAATATCAGCAGAGTTGTCAAAGAGGAGCTAGATAGCGCAGGAGCCCAAGAAGTATCACTCGGCTTTGTGACGCCTGCTGCACTTTGGATAGAGAGTGGAAGATTTGAAAAATACGGTAAAGAGCTTTTGCGATTTAAAGATAGAAAAGATAATGATTTTGTTTTGGGACCTACCCATGAAGAGATGATGGTTAATCTCGTCAAGCAGAGCGTAAAGAGCTATAAACAACTTCCGCTAAATCTTTATCAGATTAACTTAAAGTTTAGAGATGAGATTCGTCCGCGTTTTGGTCTTATGAGGGGCAGAGAATTTCTCATGAAAGATGGGTATAGTTTTCATGCCAATGAAGAAGATATGAAGCGAGAATTTCACCTCATGCAAGAGACCTATTCGATTATTTTTGAAAGATTAGGACTTGATTTTAGGATTGTTGAAGCTGATAGCGGAGCTATAGGCGGGAGTGGCAGTAAAGAGTTTATGGTTTTAGCAGAAAGTGGTGAGGATACTATCGTTGTGTGTCAGAGTTGCGAATACGGTGCCAATATAGAAGCTGCTGTATGTCGATATGCATCTACACAAAATGAGAAAAAAGATCTATTTGAAAAGGTGCATACGCCAAATGCAACAACGATAGAAGAGGTGTGTGATTTTTTACATATTGATGCCTCTGCGTGTATGAAAGTTGTTGCTAAAAAGGCACTTTATGATGAGCATAGTGAAGCTGTGATGTTTATCGTGCGAGGTAATGATACACTCCAAGAGATAAAAGCGTGTAATAGCATCAATGCCAACGAGCTCGTCGATCTTAGCGAAGAGGAGCTTGAAGATGTAGGCTTAGTTGCCGGATACATGGGACCTATAGGTGCTCCTGAAGCAATCAAGATTGTTGTTGATAAAAGACTGCAAGATACCTCAAATTTGGTGTGTGGTGCTAACGAGAGTGGATACCACTATGTGGGAGCAGATGTAAAGATGTTAGAGAATGCACTTTTTGATGATATTGTTGCCGTTAAAGAGGGTGATAAATGTATCCATTGCGGAGGGGAGCTTCACTACACAAAAGGTATAGAAGTTGGACATATATTTCAACTCGGCACTCGATATAGTGATCCGCTCAAAGCCGAATTTTTAGATGAAAACGGGAAAAGTAAACCTTTTGTTATGGGTACTTACGGCATAGGTGTGAGTCGATTGATTGCTGCTATTATAGAGCAAAATCATGATGATAAAGGGTGCATATGGACACAAGAGAGTGCGCCATTTGATGTTACAGTCATTATCTCAAATGTTAAAGACGAGGCACAATATGAAGCAGGAGTGAGTGTCTATGAGCAACTTAAAGCTAAAGGACTCAATGTACTTCTTGATGATAGGAAAGAACGATTTGGCTTTAAGATGAAAGATTTTGAGCTTATTGGGATACCAAAAGCGGTTGTAATCGGCAAAAAATTAGAAGAGGGGAGTGTTGAGTTAATCGATAGAGCTAATTTCAGCTCAAAAACACTCTCTTTGGACGCTTTAATAGAGGAGGTGTAAGCACTTATGATACTTTTGATACCACTGTTTTTGATATTGGAGATTTTTCTCAGTTTTTCTTTTATAGATTATATCGGTTTCTGGCCAAGCATTTTTTGGGTTTTTAGAAAAAAACAGCTATTGAGATATATGAATGATGCTGTTATTAAAAATCCTGATGCTAAAGCAGTCGATGTTGAGATATATGAGTCTAGAGAGCCAAAAGAGCTTAAAGGATGGAGCGCTCTTTTTACAAAGATGAAGATAGATTTCAAGGGTGAAAAGGTAGATGTGCCGGAACTTATTTTTATCAAAGATGGTTTAGTAACATCAACGCTTGTTAATCTCAACACCCGTAAAAATTACTCCAGTGAACTTAAACCTACCGTTCAAGCAAGTATGTATGATGCACATCATCTTTTAGCAGGTAACAGCAATGCGAAACATAAGATAATCCTGTTCTCTGATCCTCTTTGTCCCTTTTGTAGGGAGATTTTTCCTCGTATGATTAAAGCAGTCAAAGAGCACCCTGAAGTATTTGCGCTCTATTATTATCATATGCCACTTACTAGAATCCACCCCGGTGTTGAAACTTTAACAAGAATTATGATTCTTGCACAACAAGATAAAAAGCTTGATGTGGTAGAGAAGATCTATGCTATGCAACTCCATGTGAACCCAAAAGATCCAAAAGCGATTATTGATGCAGTAGCTAAAGAGACAGGCTATAATGTAAGCCTTGATCAGATAAATTCCAAAAAGGTCAATGATGCTTTACAAAAAGATAAAGATGCCGCTTTGTATATGATGGTAGGCGGAACACCTACGGTGTATTTGGATGGAAAGTGGGATAAGATTCGAGAGACCTATATGAATTATATTCCTAAGAAGTAGTATGAATAAAATTACTATAGCTACAAGAGCGAGTGCGTTGGCACTTTGGCAAGCAGAACATATCAAATCACTTATTGAGTCTCGATTTGATGTAGAAGTTGCGCTCAATAAGATAACAAGCAATGGTGATAAAATACTCGATAAACCCCTTGCGCTCATTGGTGGCAAGGGTCATTTTACCAAAGAGTTAGAGGATGCTATGCTAGAAGGCAAAGCGCATCTTGCCGTGCACTCACTCAAAGATGTTCCAACTTATATACCGCAAGGTTTATCGCTTGCGGCGATCACAAAAAGAGAAGATCAAAGTGATGTTTTTCTCTCACATAAATATGAGAGTATTGAAGCGTTGCCAAAAGGTGCGGTTGTCGGTACGACAAGTTTGAGACGACGCATGCAGCTTTTAAGTAAAAGATCTGATGTAAAAGTCAAAGAGTTGCGAGGGAATGTCAATACAAGACTCAGAAAACTTAAAGAGGGTGAATATGATGCCATCATCCTTGCTTATATCGGTTTAGCAAGATTGGATCTTTTGAAACATATCCCCTTCGTACAAAAGCTTGATTTTATGATTCCTCCTATGGGGCAAGCGGCACTTGGGATTGAGACAGTTGAAGGAAATGCTCTTGTGCAAGAGATAGCTCAGAGTCTCAATGATGAGCCAAGCTATCTCTGCTCCAAATTGGAGAGAGATTTTGTGGCGACGATTGAAGCAGGGTGCTCTGCTCCGGTAGCAGTCAATGCAAATATAAAAGATGACAGTGTAGTGATCGAAGCGATGATAGGCTTTCCTGACGGCACTCATATTATGCACAAAATAAAAGAAGCAAAACTACAAGAGTGTGATACTCTCGGTATAGAACTTGCTCAAGAGATGATCGATGAGGGTGCACTAGAGCTTTTAAAAAAGGCAGAAGCTTTAGCATATAAAGACGAGATGCCGCAAAGGTTATAGCATGAGAGATGTGGTTGATTGGCTAAAACTTCATGGTGGAGTTAAAGAGATAGATGAGCCACTTGATGTTAATCTTGAGATCCCACATGTTGCCTATTTGGATATCAAAAAAGAGGATGCAAAACCGATACTCTTTAAAAATCCAACATCAAAAGCGTTAGGTAGAGAGTATGATATGCCGGTACTTATGAATATCTTTGCTAACAAAGCTTTAACGCAAGATATATTTGGAGCACATCCGGATACTATAGCCAAAGAGATAAGCTGGCTTTTAGAGTTCAAACCACCAAAAGGGTTTCTTGCAAAACTAAAAGCATTGCCAAGATTGTTGAAATTGCGATCCGTTTTTCCTAAAAGGCTAAAGATGAGGGGCGAGTGTCAAGAGGTTGTCTGCGATACAATCGATCTTGATATGTTCCCTATCCTCAAAACATGGAGTGAGGATGGCGGAAGATTTATCACTATGGGGCAGGTCTATACACAAAGTTTAGACGGCACAAAGCAGAATCTTGGGATGTATCGATTGCAACAGTATGATAAAGATAAACTTGGCATGCACTGGCAAATACATAAAGATGGTGCACATTTTTTCCACGAGTATAAAAAAGCAGGCAAAAAGATGCCTGTGTCAGTTGCTATAGGCGGTGACCCTCTTTATATCTGGTGCGGTCAAGCACCAATGCCAAGCGGTATGTTTGAGCTACTCCTCTATGGGCTTATTCGGGGTAAAAATGCAAAACTTGTCAAATCACTTACTAATGATATCTATATACCAAGCGATGTAGATATCGTCATAGAGGGCTATGTCGATCCAAATGAGAGCAAAATAGAGGGCCCCTTTGGTGATCATACCGGATACTATACACTCAAGGAAAAATTCCCATTTATGCATGTAGAGAAGATTACCACAAAGAAAAATCCACTCTTTCATGCTACGGTTGTCGGGAAGCCGCCACTTGAAGATAAATATATGGGCTGGGGCACAGAGCGGATATTTTTACCTCTCCTTAAACCGATGGCGCCTGAACTTATCGACTATCATATGCCTGAAAATGGTGTATTTCACAATCTCATACTTGCGAAAATGCAAACGATGTATAAGGGGCATGCGCAGCAGTTTATGCATGCATTTTGGGGTGTAGGTCAGATGAGTTTTGTCAAACATGCTATCTTTGTCAATGAGGATGCTCCAAGGCTTGATGCTTATGAGAAGATTGCAAAATATATCTTAGATAGACTCGATAGCGATAAGATACTCATCTCAGAAGGCATCGTGGATCATCTAGATCACTCTTCTGATGAGCAGTTTGTCGGTGGGAAACTTGGCATCGACGCTACAGGTAAAAAGGTAAGAAAAGTTATTGAGCTGCTTGATGATGCCACTCTATTGGCAAAAATGCAAAAGTTAGATACTAGTATCCAAGGACTCAAGCAATATATGACACAAACTGCAAATCCTATCTGTGTTGTGAGCATAGAGAAAAAAGCAAGTGCAAAAGAGCTCTTTGTAAGATTGGAGAGTTTGCAAGAAAATATCGCAGCACTTATAGTAGTAGAGAGTAAAAATAATGACCTAGATAACCCTTATATGCTTCTATGGAGGGTTGCAAATAACATCGATGCAAAAAGAGATATAGTTTTAAAACCGTTTATTTGTGTAGATGCGACCAACAAATCAAGCCTTGACGGCTTTACGCGAGAGTGGCCGGGCGATACACTTTGTGATAGGGAAGTTTTGGAAGATTTACAAAAACGCGGACTTGTCAAATTTGATGATGCGCTGATTAAGAGATGGGGCTTGTGCGAATTCTAATTTTTAAATAGGAGTATATTTATCTCTGTTTAAAGTTTCTGTTGATATAATAAACTTGTTAATAAAAATTATCAAAAAGGAAAAATATGTTAGTAACAAAAAAAGCTCCTGATTTTACAGCTACAGCCGTCTTGGAAAACGGAACGATAGTAGAGGACTTTAATCTTTATGAAAATATAGGGAAAAAGGGTGCTGTGCTTTTTTTCTATCCACTTGATTTTACATTTGTTTGTCCTTCTGAGATCATCGCTTTTTCTCATAGAGTAGAAGAGTTTAAATCTAGAGGTATCAGCGTTATAGGCGTCTCTGTAGATAGTCAGTTTTCTCACTTTGCATGGAGAGAAACTCCCGTGGATCAAGGTGGGATAGGCAGAATTCAATTCCCGCTTGTCGCTGATCTCAGCAAACAAATTGCAAGAGACTATGATGTACTTTTCGGTGAATCCGTTGCGCTTAGAGGCTCTTTTTTGATTGATAGTGACGGTACCGTCAGACATGCCGTGATCAATGACCTTCCGCTTGGAAGAAATATCGATGAGATGATTAGAATGGTTGATACTATGCTCTTTACTAATGAGCATGGAGAAGTGTGTCCTGCCGGATGGCAAAAAGGTGATGAGGGCATGAAAGCTTCAACAGAAGGTGTTGCTGATTATTTGGCAAAAAATAGTGAAAATCTATAATCTATAATGAAATAGAGGGGGTTTGAGATGGGCGATTATATATCAATGTTAAAGCAGAGCGGTCTTAAAACTACTTTTCAAAGACTCTATATCCTCCAGGTATTAGATGAGTGTGGTCATCTCGATATTGATGAGATATATAGCAATGTATTGTTTGTACACCCCTCTATCTCGCTTGCTACAATCTATAAAAATATCCTTATGCTTGTTGATAAAAAAGTCATCAAAGAGGTTCCTATCGAGGGTAAAAAGTCAAAATATGAGATCATAAAACAAGATCATTTCCACTTAATATGTACTGAGTGTGGGGATGTGGAAGATTGCGACTATGAAGAGCTCTCCGGAATCGTCTCTTTATCATCGAAAAAACATAAATTCCTACAAGAAAAAGTAGAGCTGAGTGTATATGGCTACTGCAAAAAGTGTATAGATAAAATTAACGAAAAATCTTAGAACCTACACGCACTAAGTTTGAGCCGCATTTTATGGCAAGTTCATAATCTCCGCTCATTCCCATCGAGCATATATTTGCCCCATTCTTTTTGAGTTTTTCAAAGACGGCATATGTCGTCTCAAAATTTCTTTGCACCTCACTCCTGTCATCACTATTTGCTCCGATACTCATAACACCTTGAAAATCTATATTTGTACATCGCTCTTGCATCTCATGATAGAGCTCTATCGCTTTTTCTGCCTCTATACCGGATTTTGTAGTCTCCCCGGAGCTATTTATCTGCATCAATGTATCAAGTTTTTGATTGTCATTGTTTTGAAGTCGGCTATCAAGTGCTAAGGCAAGATCAATTGAGTCGATAGAGTGGATAAGAAAAGGGTTAAGCTTGATCAGTTTATTGATCTTATTTTTTTGGAGTGTGCCTATCATATGCCACTCGATAGGAAGCTCTATAAGCTGATTGGCTCTTGATTCAAGTTGTTGCACCTGATTTTCTCCAAAGGCTCTTTGCCCTAACTCATAGAGTGATTGTATATTTTCTATCTCTGTATATTTGCCTACAGCAACAAGCTTGACGATATGGTGTCCGCTTACACTAAGTCTTGCTTGTTCGATATTGTGTATAACTCTATCAAGATTTTCTCTGAGATGATCGCGCATATTTATCCCATCAGCCTATTGATATCATTGTAAAGACCGATAAACATCAGTCCGAAAAGAATAGCCCAGCCGATAAGTGTGAGCCTATAGAGCACATTTTCACTTGGAGCTTTGCCTCGAATCATCTCGTAGAGATTAAACATAATGTGTCCTCCATCAAGTGCAGGAATAGGCAAGAGATTCAACACACCAAGATTTACAGAGATGAGTGCAGTAAAAAGAAAGAGCGCTATGATGCCGGCATCTGAAGCTTTTGCAGTAATGTCAACGATGGTTATGGCTCCACCGAGTTTATCTACACCGACGGCACCCGTAATCAATTTTTGAATACTTTGGTATATGAGTCCTGAGGCATAGAGTGTTTCATTGTAAGCAAACTTCACTCCGTCAAAAAAGGAGAAAGAGAGCTTCTCCTCAGATATATAGGGACTTATCCCAACGAGTTTACGCTCAACATCTTCCCCAAATCTGTTTTTCTGTGTTGTTAAAATAGGAGAAAAAGTAAACTCTTTCAATGCTCCTTTTCGATCAACCGTGAGCATCAAAGTATCGCCTTGAGTCTGGACAACTTCTCCTATCTCTTGCCAGTTTGCAATCGGTATATCATTAATCGTGATAATCGTGTCGTTGATGTCAAGCCCGGCAGCTTTTGCGGCAGAATTTTCAGAAAAATCACCAATTTTTGCCGGTATATATCTTGTAAAATCAAAAAGAGGACTAAGAGGTGTTCCGATTTGCGATACGGCAAAATAGAGAAAAAATGCTGTTAAAAAATTTGCAAATGGACCTGCAACAAGGATGATAACTCGTTGCCAAGGTTTTTTCATATTGTAGCTATCATCATCAAGGCTTACTTTGGTTGGATCACTATCATCTTGCCCCTTCATCCTGACATATCCGCCAAGGGGGATCATAGAGAGTCTCCACTCCGTATCGCCTATCTTTTTTGAAACTACTTTTTTGCCAAATCCTATACTAAAGACATCAACATGGACTCCAAAAAATCTTGCAGCAAAAAAGTGCCCAAGTTCATGAAAAAATATAAGAAATGAGAGGACAAGAAGTGATACTAAAAAACCCAAGCGCTATCCTTCGAAATTACTATTTTTAAGATAATCCCGCATATACTCAAAACCGGAATAGAGTGTCAGAATAGTCGCTACCCAAAGTATCTCATTGCCGTATGGCCACTCCATAAGTAAAAAGCCAATCGCTATCATCTGTATGACTGTTTTGACTTTACCTGCAAGTGAAGCAGAGATATCCATATGTTGTGCGGCTGCCGATACTCGAAGTCCTGTGATAAAAATTTCGCGTGTCAAGATAAGATAGATAGCCCACTCAGAGGCGCGACCAAGCATCATAAGCCCTAGAAATCCTGCGAGTGTTAACATCTTATCAGCAAGCGGATCGAGTATCTTCCCGAGAGGTGTTATCTGGTTGAATGTCCTAGCGATATAACCATCGAAAAAATCAGTAGCACTCGCAACGACAAATATAAATGCCGCCATATAATCTAACCAACTATAGTGAATATTACCAAAGAGACCTCTATTGACAAGCAATAAAAACATGAGTGGTGCTAAGAAAAGCCTGATAAGCGCAAGAGTATTGGGGATATTTAGCATCTATTTAAAAGTAGTCCCGCCGTCAACTATGATTGTTTGACCTGTGATCCAGCTAGCCTCATCGCTACACAAAAAGTAGACAGTTCCGGCTATATCTTCGGGTTGTCCCATTTTGTTGAGTGCCGATCTTTTAACCGTCTCAGCCTTAACCTCTTCATAATTAGTAAAAGCTTTTAGTGCATCTGTATCGATAGGGCCACCGCTTACGGCGTTGACACGGATATTCATCTCTCCAAGTTCAGCAGCTGCATATCGACTCATAGCTTCAACAGCAGCTTTATTAGTGCCATGCCCCGCATAGTTATCAATGTAGACAAGATTGCCGGTACTGGACATGGTTACAACAGAGCCGCCACCCACTTTTTCCATCCTCTTTGCCGCCTCTTGAGTGCCGACAACAAAAGCATTGACTGTTGCTGTATAGATATTGTTGAGTCCTCTAGGTTTGAGTCGCATAAACTTTCCATACCCACCAACTACGGGGCGTCCATAAATCATTGCGTTACTCACAAAGAAATCAACTCTATCAAAGTCTTTGTCGATTGATTCAAAGAGGGGTTTAAACTCATCAGTCTCTAGGATATTAAGTGGATAAGCTTTTGCTTTGATGCCGTAAGTCTTTTCCCACTCTTTGGCGATATCGTATGCAGTATCTTTATTGCTGTTGTAGGTAAAGGCGACATTGACACCTTGTTTGGCAAACTTCTCTCCGATAGCTTTACCGATACCTTTGGTTGCACCTGTAATGACTAAAGTTTTCCCTCTCATTTCCGACATCTATTTTGCTCCTATAATTGTATAATTTTTCATAACTTCTTCTATCTTTTTCATATTTTCTTTGCTTGGTGGAACCAAAGGAAGCCTATATTCAAGTGTATCGATAAGACCTGCTATATACATCGCAGCCTTTATAGGGATAGGATTACTCTCGCAAAAGAGCACCTTGTTGAGCGCATAAATATCTTCATTGATTGCTCTAGCGGTATCAAAGTCACCTTGAAGTGCAGCGTGAGTGAGTTTCGCTTTGATATCGGGAATCAGATTTGCTGTTACTGAAGTGATACCCGCACCCCCGCTTGCGAGAATAGGGAAATCTATAGCATCATCACCACTAAATATGGCAAGTTCAGGACATAGAGAGCGCAATGCAATAACCTTATCGAGTGAGCCGCTTGCCTCTTTAATCCCAAAAATATTTGGCACATCATCAAAAAGTCTTTTGATAGTTTGTGAGTCTATATCTGAACCTGTTCTGCCCGGAACATTATAGAGCATAAATGGGATATCGACAGAATTGGCAATGGCTTTATAGTGTTGATAGAGTCCCTCTTGGCTTGGCTTGTTGTAGTAAGGGCTTACTGAAAATATGGCATCCGCACCACACTGCTGTGCAAATTTTGCAGTATCCATGGCTTCTCTTGTGGAGTTACTCCCGGCACCTGCTAAGACTTTGACATGAGTGTTTTTACACACGGCAACGGCGATTTCGATACATTTTCTGTCCTCTTCATAGCTCAGTGTGGCGCTTTCACCTGTTGTGCCGACAGGGCAGACGGCATCAATACCACAATCTATCTGTCTTTGAATGAGCTTTGCAAAAGTTGTTTCATCTAATTTTCCGTTTTTAAATGGAGTGATAAGTGCTGTCGTAGCACCCATTATAGGATATGTCATTACTGTTTCCTCATGATAACTGTTGTAGAGAAGTTGTTATTGAAATATTTATTTGCAACTTCTTTGATCTTTTTAGTGGTAATTTTATCCAAATTTTCTTCATATTTTAAAAGAGGCTTTATGTTCCCCATAGCATAGTAGTCGCCAAAAAGACTCGCTACAGAGCTTGAACTCTCTAATGAATAGACGAAATCAGCTTTTATATTGATCTTAGCTTTATCAAGCTCTTTTCTTGAGACATCACCATCTTTTATCTTCTGTAGCTGCGCCAATATCTCACCCTCAAGGTCTTTTAAGTTTGCATCTTTTGAGCAGAGTGCCATAATCACAAATATACCCGGATCTTTAAGCTCCATGTTATAAGCGTATATCTGATCGGCAAGTTTTTTCTCTTGAACAATATTTTTCTCAAACCTACTGCTTTTGCCTGAGCTAAGAATTTGACTGATGACGCTCAGTGTTACTTGGTCTCTGTCTTCAAAATTTGGGATAGGGTAGGCTATGGCAATTGTATCGACTTTATTGCTCTCTTTAGTTATGGTAACTCTCTTTGCGCCGTCTATTTTAGGCTCAACTGCATCAACCTCTTTGACCTCTTTCGTATTTTTTATTTTACCAAATACTTTTATGGCATCATCAAAGACACTTTTTGGATCAATATCGCCGGCAACAACCAAGATGGCATTGGAGGGTTGATAATGTTGCTCATAGAAGTCTCGAATCTCTTCGATTTTCCATCCAAGGATATCTTCCATAAAGCCTATAGGAAGCCAATGATAAGGGTGGTAGACATAATGCGTATTAAAGAGTCTAAAGTAGAGATAGCCCATCGGTGAGTTATCGGTTCTGAGTCTTCTCTCTTCGGCGACCACATCCCTTTCTTTTTGAAACTCATCATCTTTAAGTGCGAGGTTATGCATAAGCTCGGCAAAAAGTTCAAATGTCTTTGGCATATTTTTTGAAGCCGTCTTGATATAGTAGTATGTCTTGTCAAAACCTGTTGCTGCATTGTTAACTCCGCCACCTTTTTTGACTATAGTATCAAACTCTCCTGCGGCGAGGTTTTTGGTAGATTTAAAGCTCAAATGCTCAAGCATATGTGCCATCCCTGTTTTGCCAAGTATTTCGTTTCTGCTGCCTACTTTATAGTAAATGCTTGAAGTGATGACTCCGGATTGGTTTTTCATCGGGATAACAACAATTTGCATTCCATTTTGAAGTTTTTGAGAAAAGTGTTGAGGCAATGAATTTGCCATGATAGCTCCTATGAGACCTAACCATATGATTAGGATAGATTTAAATTTTATTTTTTCCAATGTGCACCCACTGCTTGAGAGATGTTCGTATACTTGTCAGCCTTTAATAGTCCGGCAAGTTCCGTGTTAATATTTTTGCAAAGAAAAGGACCCTTGTAGATAAAAGCTGTATATATCTGCACTAAAGATGCCCCATCTTTTATCCGTTCATATGCTTCCTCGGCACTATCGATGCCACCTACGGATATTAAAAGAGTTTTATCATAAAACTCTTTGCCAATAGCTTTAAAAAGTAGACGACTTTTTTCTTTTAAGAGTTCTCCGCTGATACCGCCAAAATCTTTTGCTTCGCTTGAAAGGCTATAATCTATGGTTGTATTTGTAGCTACGATACCACTCGCGCCTGCATCTAGGGCAAGCTTGCAGAGATCCAGCGCATCTTGTTCGCTCATATCCGGAGCAATCTTGAGTAGTATCGGTTTTGTTGTAATCTTTTTTGCCATGGTAAAGAGAGAGGTGACAAATGTCTCATTTTGTAAATCTCTAAGTCCCGGAGTGTTTGGCGAAGAGATATTGATAACCACATAGTGTCCAAATGTTGAGAGATTCTCAAGAAGTGTCTCGTAATCACTTAGTGCTTTATCTTCGGCGGTTACTTTATTTTTGCCGATATTAACGCCGATAGGAAATGCAAAATTGTCATATTTGGCAACTCTTTTAGCAATCACATCCATGCCGTCATTGTTGAAACCCATTGCATTTTGGAGTGAGCGCTCTTTGATGAGACGAAAGAGTCTTGGTTTTGCATTGCCGCTTTGAGGTTTCGGGGTGATTGTTCCAATCTCCGTATAGCCAAACCCGAGTGTTTGTATCGCTTTGATGTATTGTGCGTTTTTATCGAAGCCCGCACCAAGACCGATAGGATTTTTAAAGAGTGTACCAAGGAGTTCTTGCGAGAGTATTGCATCTTCATAAGTAAAACATTTTGAAGTGATTTTTCTTATGATCGGACATTTCTCTAAGATACTAAAGCCAAAGCCGGCTAAAGCGTGCGCACTCTCCGGATCACACTTAAAGAGAACTTTTTTGATGGTATCGTAAGAGAATAGTGACAATAAAAACTCCGCTTTATAAGTTGGGTGATTATATCTAAAACCAGCTAAGATTCCAAAGAAGAGAGGAGTTCTTGATAGCCTGAACATTGCGTGCTAAGTTCATCATGTGTGCCCTCGCAAAGGACTTTACCGTCTTTGAGAAAAAATATCTTATCGGCATTTTGGATACTGCTGAGTCTATGGGCAACCGAGATTGTAATCATCTCTTGTTTTAGCTCCTCGAGTGCTTCTTTGATGTAACGCTCACTTTTGTTATCGAGTGCAGAGGTTGCCTCATCCAATATGAGAATGTCAGGATCTTTGTAGAGTGCTCTAGCAAGCGCGATTCTTTGTCTTTGACCGCCTGAGAGATTTGAGCCTCGCTGCGCAAGCATACTCTCGATTCCATCATCCAGTTTACTTACAAACTCAAAAGCGTGTGCTTTTTTGAGCGCACTTATCACCTTTGTTTTATCTATATCCTTTCCATACGCTATATTGGCGGCTATGGTGTCGTTGAAGATAAGGATATTTTGTGTGACATAACCTATCTTTCCATGCAGTGAGGCGAGTGAAAAGTCAGACATAGAATCATCGTTGAGAAGTATAGAGCCACTTGTGGGATCATAAAGTCTTACCAAAAGATTTACCAAAGAGCTTTTCCCTGCGCCGCTATCGCCGACTAACGCATAGGCACTCCCTTTTTGAAGTGTTAGTGATACATGAGAGAGGGCATGGATGTTATTAAAATCGAGACTGACATCGTTGAGAATAATTTTTTGTATCTCAACTTGAAGCTCTTTTGTCCCACCTGTGATGTTTGGTTGCAGAGCAAGCAGCTCTTTCATGCGATTATTGGCTGTAATGGCATCTTGAGATTTATTGTAGAGCGATGAGAGTCTGCGGATTGGATCATAAAGCATAAAAAGTGCAGCACTAAATGCAAAAAAGCCACCCACACTCATATGCCCGTTTATCACCTCTTTCCCGCCGACAAAAAGCACAAGACCGATAGCGATAGAGCCTAAAAGTTCCATGACAGGTGAGGTGAGAGCATTGACTTTGATCTGTTTCATGATGTAGCGAAAGACATTTTTGTTTTCTATCTCAAATCGTCCCTGCTCAAAATCTTGTGATGAGTTTGCTTTTATCATTTCGATATTGGAAAATACCTCTTCGAGTCGCTCTGTCATTACTGCTGTGCTCTCTTGAGAGAGTTTTGAGTATCTACGCATCTT
Source organism: Sulfurovaceae bacterium (assembly GCA_037383745.1). Lineage (GTDB taxonomy): Bacteria > Campylobacterota > Campylobacteria > Campylobacterales > Sulfurovaceae > BN30871. Next base: position 40,555 of record JARROQ010000002.1, on the reverse strand, counting down.
TTTTGCAAGTTTTGAGAGCGGGAATATCGCCAGAGGCATAATAACGAGAAAATAGAGGGCAAGTTTTGGTGATTGGTAGAGGATATAGCTTACTAATGCGACAATTGTGAGACTTTCTCTTATAAGTTCGGGAATGATGTTGGTGACTACTTGTTGGATACGCATGATATCATTGGTAATCCTTGAGAGGAGTTCTCCTGAGTGCATTGCCTTAAAGAAGGATATATCGAGTCTTGTGATATGAGCGAGGAGATTATCTCTCAATTTTCTGATGACATCTTGCCCTATATAGGAGGTGTAATAGGTCTGCATATATCTTCCGACTCCCTTGAGTGCAAAAAGGAAGATGAGTGCAAAAGGGACGATATAGAGCATATTGATATCTTTTTTGATGAAGATATCATCCATAACAGGCTTGATGATATGTGCTGTCCCTGCCGTGCCTAGCGCAATAGCAATCATACCTATGATGGCAAGGGAAAACTCTTTTTTATACTCTTTAAAATAGGGTAGATATTGTTTTAATAGTTCTCTCAAAGTGCCCGCTCCCACAGTGTTCCCTCACTGCTATCCATGATACTGATTCCCATTTTTGCAAGTGTATCCCTTAGTGTATCAGCTTTTGTAAAATCTTTAGCACTCTTGGCTTCAAGCCGCTCTTGAATAAGGGCCTCAATCTGCTTTTTATCTTCTTCACTTACGCCGAGTTGGAAGTATTGTGCAGATTCTTTGGCTCCAAATCCAAGGAGTTCTTGTATAAAGATTAGATTTGCTCCGATTACTTTTTTGAGCTCTTTATCTTTTGGATTGAGATCGAGTTGCTCATTGGCTTTGGCTATCATTTCATCGATGATACTGAGTGCTTTTGAGATATTGATGTCGTCTTGTAGTGCTTCAAGAAAAGGCTTTGTAAAACTTTCATTTGGATAGCTTTGAGCATCAAAAAGAGCTCTTTTTTTAAGTCTATAGAGTTTATCAAGTCTCTTTTTAGAAGCAAGCAGATCCTCTTCGTTGAAGTTAAAATCACTCCTATAGTGGATACCTGCAAGATAGAAGCGTAATATCTCGCCATCATATACCTTGAGCGCATCTTTGAGAAAAAAGCTATTACCAAGGCTCTTACTCATCTTCTCGCCGTCAATTTGCACAAATCCATTGTGCATCCAATATTTTGCAAGTTCATGATTTGTCGCACATCTACTTTGCGCTGCTTCATTTTCATGATGCGGAAAAAGAAGATCAGCGCCACCACCATGGATATCTATACTATAGGGCGCATCTTTGAGTCCATACTCTTCTATCATAGCCGAACACTCTATGTGCCAGCCGGGGCGTCCTTTGCCAAGCGGAGAAGCAAAGCAGCTTCCATCTTCTGTACAGGCTTTCCAAAGCGCAAAATCTTTTTGGTTTTTCTTCTCATCTGTGTGCGTAACACGGCTCATACTCTCATCGCTGATCTTTTTAGAAATCGTGCCATAGTTTACATCTTTTGAAGTATCAAAGTAGATATCACCACTCTCTATTTTGTAGGCATATTTTTTGTCTATCAATGTTTGAATCATCGCCTCTATAGCATCCATTGACTCGCTTACTTTTGGAGCAATATCAGGCTCTTTTACTAAGAGTGCAGCCATATCTTCAAGGTAGCGTTTTTCGTAAAATTCAGCTATATCTTGGATGCTTTTGCCGGTTTGCTTCGCTTTGTTGATAATCTTATCATCAATATCCGTTACATTTCTAATAAGCGTCGTTTTATATCCGCTTGCTTCCAACACTCTTCTTAGAAGATCAAAACTGATGGCACTTCTAGCATGTCCCAAATGGGCATCATCATAGACAGTTGGACCACATACATAGAGGGTAGCTTGCTTCTCTTTTATGGGTTCAAATAGAACTTTCTCTTTTTTTACGCTATCAAAAATAACCATACATTCCCTAAGATAAAAACTTTGCTAGATTATATCTAAAAATCATTTAGCCTTTTTCTCACTAAAAATACGGAAGGATAAGTTCGTTTAAAAAGTAAAAGAGTGGTGCCAAGAGAATAACTGCTAACAAAAAGAGGAGTGTGTATCTTGTATCAAACATATTTTTTATGGTTTCAGAGCCGATCTCTTTGAGTGTACCGGCAAAAAGTACCCACCCGCCGATACTACCCGCAAGTGCTAAGCCACTTGCCCCCATGGGTTTGATGAGCGCCAAAGAGGCGAGGATATTGATAAGAAGCGAGTAGGTCGCTATCTTGGCAGCTTTTGCTTGCTTATGTGAGGCATAAAGGACAAGTGAGAAGAGCTTCGCGAGTCCAAAGGGAACGAGTCCTGCAAGGTACATAAAAAGCACAGAGGTGGTTTGTGTAGTCTCAAAGGTGCCAAACTTACCACGCTCAAAGATGATTTTGATGATAAGCTCTCCAAAGATGATTCCGCCTATTGTCGAGATACCAAGCAAAAAGAGTAAAAGCCAAAAAGCTTTTTTGAGATTTCGCTCCATTGCGTCATTTTTACCGTTTTTTATGGCTTTTGATATGCTTGGAAAAAGTGCCGTTGCAGTTGCGATGGCAAAAAGTGCTAGTGGAAGTTGAAATATCCTATTGGCATAAAAAAGATAGGAGATAGAGCCCGTCATAAGAAATGAAGCTAAGAGCGTATCTAGAAATGCATTTATCTGTGGCGTTGAGTTACCCCACATGGCAGGCAGAAAGAGCTTGTTAAATTTCTTTGTATCTCTGCTCACATCTTTTTTTCCAAGATATTTAAAACCGCCGAAAAATATTTTGTGCATCTTCATGGTTGATATCGCCCAGATGTGCGTTATGACTTGTAAGAGCCCTCCGATGACAACAGCGATACTCAAAGCATACGCAACAACTTTTGGATCATCATGCATAAATAACCAAAGTGCCGCTACCATCGCGATATTGAGCAGTGATGTTGAGATGGCTGTGACTGCAAAATACTCTTTGTATTGGAGGAGGGTTGCTAGGAATGTGACGATAAAGATGAGGTCAAGATACCAAAAATTTATAGCCGTAAGTGGTGCAGCCAATGCTATAGTCTCACTATCCCAACCAAATGCCATGAGCTTTGTTAGTACTTCCGGAAAGAGCGAGACGATGAGTGAGATGATGACTAAAAAGAGTAAAAATCGCAAAAATATAGCAGCACCGAAAACCCCTTTTTGTTTTGAGGCGATAAAAGAGGGCATAAAACTTTGCGTAAAAGCTCCCTCGGCAAATATACGCCGAAAGAGGTTAGGTATCTTAAAGGCTACGAAAAATATATCACTATATATCGACGCACCCAAAGCCGAAGCCATAAATACATCCCTAAATAACCCCGTGATTCGTGAGGTGAGTATGCCAAAACTGTTTGTGAGTATCGCTTGTATTCGCATGGTGCTCTTTTTGAAAAACTTGGGGGTATTTTAGCGTAAGTTTGCTATGAGGCTTATTTTGTTATTCAATATCATTTTGCTTGTCATTGCGAGAAGCTTTAGCTTCGTGGCAATCTATATTCTATAAAGTAAATAAATCCGTTCATGGTGAGCTTGTCGAACCATTATCTTCAATATCCATTACCCTTCGATAGTTCGTCAAGCTCACTTACTCAGGGCGAGCGGAAAGATTACTATAGATAAAAAACACAAAGTCGCGGGCGGCATATCCCTGCTTTACAAGGATGCTCGTATGACAAGTTATTTGATAATATATGGATTGCTTCTTCACTTCGTTCATCGCAATGACAACACACCGTCACCCTGAACTTGTTTCAGGGTCTAAAAATATAAAAAGAGATGCTGAAACAAGTTCAGCATGACAGTTATTTGATAGATTGCACCAGAGGTGCGAAAGCGATAGAAAAATATTATCATATAAGACTATTATTTTTTACAAATTTAAGAAGAGAAACTCAAAAATTCCACTCGCTTAAAGAGCAATTTAGGAGCTTTTTTGTAAAATACGACAAAATCAATAATATGAGGGTCGTTTTATGGAAGGTGTATATACCTATTTTGGTGTCATATTTGGTCACGAAGGAAGTGGTTTGATGATGGCGCATGTTACGCTAGTTGCTATCATCATGCTTGTTTTAGCAAGAGCAGCAACAAAAAATATGCAAGCCGTGCCAAGCGGTAATCAAAATGTTATGGAAGCTTATCTTGGTGGTGTTATCGCTATGGGAAAAGATGTTATAGGCGAAGAAAATGCTAGAAAATATCTTCCTCTTGTAGCAACTATCGGATTATTTGTATTTTTCTCTAACCTTATCGGTATCATCCCGGGGTTTGAAGCACCAACAGCCAATATCAACATTACTTTAACGCTGGCACTTTTAGTGTTTGTCTATTATCATATCGAAGGTGTACGAGCGCAAGGTTTTTTAAAATACCTCGGCTCATTTGTTCACCTTGGTGAGATGAACCCGATCCTCAAAGCCGGGCTTACAGCGTTTATGTATCCTATCGAGATCGTATCACATATCTCAAGAATTATCTCGCTCTCTTTCCGTCTTTTTGGGAACATCAAAGGGGATGATCTCTTCTTGTGGGTTCTTTTGATGCTTGCTCCTTGGGCAGTCGTGCCACTTTCCGGATATGTTCTTCTTACTTTTGGCGCGATACTTCAAAGCTTCATATTTATGATTCTTACCTATGTGTACCTTGCAGGAGCTGTTGTCGTAAGTGAAGATCATCACTAAGAGCGATGCTAGCGTACGCTATTAGCGATCCCTCCACTCTCTCATTTGAACACCTAAGTGAGGATCTTCAAAGATTCTCACGCCTTGCCTCTATGATCGTTTATCGCGATCGATTAACCCCCAACTACCATGATAATGCCAAACTCTTTTTAGAAGTTGCCAAGCATTTTGATTTTGATAAAGTTTTACTCCATGGTGATGTAGAGCTTGCCTGTAAGCTTAAAGCTGATGGAGTGCATCTCAGAAGCGACCAATTTGAGCTTGTGGCAAAGGCAAAAAGTTGTGGCCTTTTTACGGTAGCGAGCGCACACTCTTTAGAAGAGTTACTTGATTTGCAAGAAAGAGGCGCCGATATGGCAACACTAAGTCCTATCTTTGCGACTCCCAATAAGGGCAAGCCTCTTGGAGTCAATATCCTTAAAGCGCTCAAAGCAGAGCTTGATATGCCTATTATAGCACTTGGCGGTATATTAGGAGATACGCAGATACAATCGTGTAGAACAGCAGGATTTGCGGGATTTGCCTCTATCCGCTATTTTACGAGATAAAGATTGATACACAAAGCCCTAGAATCCCTCCAAAAAGACCTCCCCAAATCACAAGCCAACCTAGATGCTCTTTGATAATCGACTCTACAATCTCTTTTACCATTTGAGGCGTGAGCTCTTCTAGTCTCTCTGTGACGATTGTCTCTATGGAGTTTAAGATATCTTCTTGTAGCAAGTTAGAGTTAAGTTCATTCTCAATCATTTTTTTAAAAGACTCCGATGTTGTTATCTTGATGAGTGAACCTCTTAGCTTTTCTTCAAAAGGTTTTTGAAATGAATCAAGTGCACTCTCCCCGCCAAACATTCCAAGGAGCGATCCAAACTTTGACTCCATGATAGTAATTTTAAGGCTCTCAAATGCAATTTTGAGGTCAACTTTGGTGATAATAGAGGCAAAATCGATATCTTGATTTTCCTTTTGTAGAAACCTACTTATATTCTCTTTGGAGAAAAACTGCTCCATAATCATCGATTTGATAGAGATTTTAAAGGCTTCAAAATTTTTCTCTATCACTCCTGAGCCGTAAAGTAGAGGTACTTTATGAAATATCATATAGATAGCAAGCGAGTTTGTGATAGCACCCGAGAGTGCATAAAGTCCGACATTGAGTGTGTGCTTACCTATAGGATGCGGCAAGAAAAAAGAGAGAATGATGATAAAGATAGTTGTTAGATTGGTCATCAATGTTTTTGACATGGCACACTCTTCTATTTTTTGTTATTATATAGTAACTGAGCGTTATTTATACTCAAATTCACCCTGAAAAAGACCATATTCGGTCTGAAATTGCACCACAAAACCATTTGGATAGTAGATGATAGTATTGAAAGATTTTGAGAAATTAAAACATCCATTTGGTTTATCGGAATCTACAAGAGTATACTTATCTTCTCTCAAATCGTAGGTATCACTACATGTAGCATCGGGGATAGTGTTATCGTGTTCTTGCAAATACTCATTTAACGCTTGACATTCTATCGCAAGTTCTTCCGGTGAGAGCGCATTGTGGTTATGTGGAACCTCTTCACATGAGCGGGGTTTATAGATAATTGTCAGTGTTTTTGTATCGAACACGGCATCTGCTTCGGAAATATTAACTGCCATATGTGATTCATAGATATCACCATGAGCATGTTTTTGTTTTTCGGTACATCCCGTAAATATAAATATCGACAACAAGATAAAGATTTTTTTCATAAGCTTCCCAGTCCAAAATATACCATTCTAGCGGTTATATAGACTACCCCAATCAGAAGAGTAATTGGCAGATGCAAATAAAGATACATTTTTTTACGAGATATCACATAGACCCCCACAAACAGCGCTAAACTTGTAGCAATCACAAGCGGTGTTTCGAAAAAAGCAAGTTTAAAAACTATTGCTGCAGGATCCGATGAGCATTTAACTTCTCCCCACGGGAAAACAAGCCAAAATGCAGAGAGCTTTACGGCAATCACAGTATAGGATACAACAAGAGCGATAAAGAGAAGTATATAAGCTACTATCTTTAATGCTTTTACTATCTTTTTTGTCAATATCGGCTCCATGGTGTATTGAAATTTATAAAGTATAACATACAATTTATAAGGAGTAAGTTGCCGATAAAGCTATATGCTTTTAAACATCTTTGGATATAATTAAAGACAAAAATAACAAAGATTTTAATCTTTATCCCCAAGGAAAAAAATGCGATTTGAAACTGTTATCGGATTAGAGGTTCATGTCCAATTAAACACTCAAACAAAGATATTTTGCTCATGTGCAACAAGTTTTGCAGAGAAGCAAAATACCAATACCTGCCCTGTATGTTTAGCGCTTCCGGGAGCTTTGCCTGTACTCAATCTCGAGGCTGTTAACAAAGCAATGTCGTTTGGGTATGCTGTGAATGCAGAGGTAAATCAGAGATCGATTTTTAACCGTAAGAGTTATTTTTATCCTGATAGTCCATCGGGGTATCAGATATCGCAATTTGACATTCCTATCGTAGAGGGTGGTGAGTTGATTGTCAATCTAGAAGACGGCACAACCAAACGAATAGGCATCACAAGAGCCCACCTTGAAGCAGATGCAGGGAAAAATATGCACGAAGGCGCCATCTCAAAAGTTGATCTTAATCGTGCAGGCACACCGCTTCTTGAAATCGTAAGCGAGCCGGATATGCGCAGTGTAGAAGAGGCTGTAGGCTATCTCAAGAAGTTGCATTCCATTGTAAGATATCTTGATATCAGTGATGCCAATATGCAAGAGGGTTCATTTCGATGTGACGTGAATGTCTCTATCAGACCGGAAGGACAAGAGGAGTTTGGGACAAGAGTTGAGATAAAAAACATCAATTCATTTCGTTTTGTCGCAGCAGCTATTGAGTATGAGGTCACAAGACAGACAGAGGCGTATGAAGACGGTCTTTATAAAGAAGAGGTGTATCAAGAGACGAGACTTTGGGATGTTGCAAAAGGTGTAACAAAGAGTATGCGTGGGAAAGAAGATAGTGCAGATTATAGGTATTTCCCTGATCCTGATTTGAGGCCTGTGCTTGTTACACAAGCGATGATGGATGTAGCTAAAAAGATACCTGAATTGCCGGATCAAAAAGTGCAAAGATATGTTGATAGTCTTGGGATTAAAAAAGATGATGCACTCGTTATCACTTCGCAAAAAGAGATGGCTTACTATTTTGAAGCGATGCTAGAACATAAAATCACACCGAAAAATGGGGTAACTTGGCTTACTTCTGAGCTTTTAGGCAGGCTCAATAAACTCTCTTTAAATATAGAGAACTCTCCTATAACAGCAGAAACGCTTGCACTGTTGATAACAAAGATAGAGAGCGATGTCATTTCAGGCAAGGGCGCAAAAGATGTACTTGATTATATGTTTGAAAATGATGAGCGGGATATCGATGCAATCATCGAAAAACTCGGTCTTGCACAGGTGAGTGATGATGGAGCGATTTTAGAGCTGATAGATGCTGTTTTGGCAGAAAATGAAGAGAAGGTAAATGAGTACAAAAGCGGGAAAGAAAAGCTTTTTGGTTTCTTTGTAGGAGCGTGTATGAAGCAAAGCAAGGGTTCAGCAAATCCTGCAAAGCTCAATAAGCTGCTCAAGCAGAGATTGAGTTAAAGGAAAAGAGCCCATATGATGCATCGATTCATACTAAGACTCTCTTATATGATCGATAGATCGACACGCTATCAAAAATGCAAATCTTTTTTTAGGTCACTGCTTTTAGATGTCAACTACCCCTATAAAAAATATTTTGATCGTTTTATGATCGTATTGATTTTCATCTCTATTGCGATATTGATGTTGAGCAAATCAGGCAAATTGCCTACGTGGCTTATCGAGTTTGATCTTAAGGTTATAACGACTGTATTTATCTTGGAGTATCTTCTACGCATTTGGGTCAATCTCGATATCCATAAGCATATTGTAGCACTCAGCAAAGAGAAGGATGCTCCATTGAGCGAGTACTATTTTAAGCCTCTTAAAAAACAGCTTGCCTATCTCGTCTCTTTGCCTGCACTCATCGACCTTGTGGCGATCTTTCCAAAGTTTAGAATCGTAAGACTCCTCAAGCTTTATCACTATATGCATGGCACCTCAAGCCTCTTTAAAGCACTCGCAAGTAAGCGATTTGAATTTATCTTTTTAGGCTATTTGCTTCTTGGGGTCACCTTCTCTTTAGGTACGGTCTTTTATATCTTAGAGTATGGTATCAATGAGAAGATAGGAAGCTACTTAGATGCTATCTATTGGGCGCTCGTTACCATATCAACTGTAGGGTATGGTGATATATCACCTGTGACTGATACGGGCAAAATCATTGCTATGTTTGGCATCGTTTTCGGTGTTGCGATGATCTCTTTTGTAACCTCCGTGATGGTTTCGGCATTCTCGGAGCGCTTTGATGAGTTACGCAATGTGGACAATGTCAATCTCGTCTCAAAGATGAATCGTGCCGTCATTATCAACGGTTATGGGCATTTGGGATTGAGTGTTGCTAGGAAGTTGAAAATAAGAGGCGAGTATGAACCTGTAATTATCGAGAAGAGTGTCGAGAAGGTTTCGGAAGCTAGAAAAGATGGCTATAGAGCAATATGTGCAGATGGATCGAGTGCAAAGATCATCAAAGACCTCTATGGAGGCAAAAATATTGCTGCAATGTTGACACTCACAAGCTCTGACATTGATAATATCTATTTTATTTTAAATGCAAGATCGGTTGAGTCGGATGCAGTCATCTTTGCTCGTATGAATGAAAATCATCTAAAAAGACAGTATATTGCTGCCGGAGTCAATAGGATAGTTGAGCCTTATGAGGTGATCGATGCAAGGGCACTCAATCATATCAAGGCACACCATCAAGAGCATAAAAAAGGTATTATCTTCTTTGGGTATACTCATAAGAGTAAGCATATGTGCCGTATCTTGAAAGATGAAGGCATAGCGTTGAGCCTTTATGAAACAGATACTGCGCGTTATGAAGAGGCAAAAAATGATGGTTTTGAAGATGTGATTCAAGTAGACGTAAGCCAATATGATTATCTCGAACAGATTACAAAACTTAGAGGCTTTATGGTTGTATGCTCCATGCCGGAAGATGCACTCAATGTCTACTATACGATTTCACTTCGCTCGGGTGGCTTTAAAGATGAGATTGTGGTTCTTTCAGATAGCAAAGAGGATAATCGAAAATTAATCTTGGCAGGTGTGAGTAAAATCTTTGATATGTATGAAGAGAGTGCGGAGCGTTTTATAGAGCTCATAGAGACAAAAGGAGAGCAAATAGTATGAAGATAGCAATCATTGGTGCCGGAAAATGGGGACAAGCGCTCTATCATGCTTTTAATCAAAATAATGAGGTCGTGATAACCTCAAGAAGTAAAAAAGATATCGAAAATTTTGTATCAATCAAAGAGGCGCTAGAGTATCCCTATATCATTATGGCAATTCCGGCACAGTTTGTCAGAGAGTGGATGAGCACGCATTTTGAAGACAAGGGGCAATCAATCTTGGTTGCCGCTAAAGGGATAGAGGTGCAAAGCGGCTCTTTTTTAAATGAGGTCTATGAGGCATTTATTCCAAAAGAGCGACTCGCTTTTCTCTCAGGCCCCTCATTTGCTTATGAAGTACAACAGTCTCTTCCTACCGCCTTGGTTGTCAGTGCAGTAGATGAAGCACTTGCACAGAAGTTTGTTGATGCTATGCCTGAGTTTATTAAAGGATATGTAAGTGCAGATGTCACAGGCGAAGAGGTAGCGGGAGCCTATAAGAATGTTATAGCGATCGCCGGTGGAGTATGTGACGGGTTAGGGCTTGGCAATAACGCTAGAGCAGCACTTTTGGCTAGAGGGCTTGTTGAGATGAGCCGTTTTGGAGAGGCATTCGGTGCAAAAAAAGATACTTTTCTCTCACTCGGCGGGGCGGGCGACCTCTTTTTAACTGCAAGCTCAAAGCTCTCAAGAAACTATAGAGTGGGTATAGGTTTGGCGCAAAAAAAGAGTATCGAAGCGATACTCTTGGAGCTTGGAGAGGTTGCAGAGGGCGTTGCAACGGCACAAGCGCTTTTTGATATCTCGGAGAAAAAAGGGATATATTTACCGATTGCAAAAGAGGTTTATAGTATGATATACGAAGAAAAAGATCCGCACAGTAGTGTAAAAGATCTATTATTACCACGCCAATAAAGTCAAGGATATATTTATGGTAAAGTTTTTAACAGAGGCAAAGCGATGCTCATCCATCATAGCGACAATGACCTCAAAAAGAAAGAGTGATATATTGGTTCAAATGGCAGATGCGTTGATCCAAAATAGTCAAAAGATTATAGCGGCAAACAAGAAAGATCTTGAGCAGGCGAAGAGCATGGAGTTAAGTAGTGCGATGCTCGAGCGATTACTTCTTGATGAAAAAAGAGTTGCAGCGATGGCTACTTCTCTCAGAGAGATAGCGCAGCTTAAAGAGCCTGTAGGCAGAGTACTTGAGGGGTGGATCAATGAAGATAATCTACGCATAGAGAAGGTTTCTGTGCCTATCGGTGTAGTTGCAGTTATCTATGAATCTCGTCCCAATGTAACATCTGATGTGGGTGCGCTTTGTTTTAAAAGCGGCAATGTTGCTATCCTCAAAGGTGGCAAAGAGGCACTTAACTCAAATCGTGCGATAGCAGATGTATTGCAGGAAGTTTTAGAAGCTAATGGATTGCCAAAATTTATCATCTCTTTGCTTCCTGATAGTTCAAGAGACGGCGTTGATAGATTGATAACCATGGATGAGTATGTCGATCTGATAGTCCCTAGAGGTGGTGAGGCGTTGATTCGTCATATATCAAAAAACTCTTCTATCCCTGTCGTGAAGCACGATAAAGGGCTTTGTCACACCTATATCCACAAAGATGCCGACCAAGAAAAAGCCATCGCGATTGCGCTTAATGCAAAATGTCAAAGACCGGGTGTTTGTAACGCGATGGAGACACTTATCGTCGATAGTGCGATAGCGGGTGAGATATTGCCAAAACTGCATAGAGAGTTTTTGGAGCATAAAACAGAACTCAAAGGAGATGCAAAAGCATGCGCTATCATCGCTATTGAACTCGCAAGTGAAAAGGATTTTGATACCGAATATCTAGCCAACATGCTTAATATCAAAGTTGTAGAAGGTATAGAGGAAGCGATTGGGCATATACGAAGATTTGGCTCATCGCACTCTGAGGCAATTATTACCGAAAACTATACTGCTTCAGAGTACTTTTTGGATCAAGTGGATGCCTCTTGTGTTTATGTCAATGCAAGTACACGTTTTACGGATGGTGGTGTATTTGGTTTTGGAGCAGAAGTCGGTATCTCGACCAATAAACTGCATGCGAGAGGGCCTATGGGAATCAATGAGCTAACAACCTATAAGTATAAGATATATGGAGTGGGTCAGATAAGAGAATAACCACATTTATGACACACCCTTTTAGTATAATGCCAAAGGAGATAGGATGCAAGATATAGTTTTAGATATTTGTGATCTCTCTTTTGGATATACAAAAGAGAGTGTTATATTTGACAACTTCTCATTGAGTCTTAAAAGAGGTGAGATTAAGAGCGTTGTCGGGAGAAGCGGTAGTGGTAAATCAACACTTTTTGAGATCATTGCCGGGAACTTAACTCCCAAAAAAGGGCAGGTAAACAGAGGAAAAATCGGTTGGATCTTTCAAGATCCATATAGCTCTTTTCATCCAAGTTATTCGATCATACGACAGATCAAAGAGGTAGCGCCCATCAAAGAGCTTGATCTGCTTTGTAGTGAGGTTGGCATCGAGGCTCAGCTTTTAGAGAAGTTGCCTCATGAGCTCTCAGGTGGACAGTTGCAACGCTGTAGTATCTTGCGTGCTATTCTCATGAAGCCTGATTTGATGCTTTGTGATGAGCCGACAAGTGCACTTGATAATCTCATCCAGCTTGATGTGATGAAACTTCTTGTAAAAAGGTTAAAAGGTGTCGGTATCTTGTTGATAACACACGATATTGATCTTGCAAAATGGGCAAGTGATTCGATAGTATCTTTAGATTAGGGATATGTAATGAGATTTTTACTCTCACTTTTTTTACTGTTCTCACTCTCGTTTGCAGATGAAGAACTTGTAGATGAGACAAAATTGTTGCAGATCGAAGGCAATGTTCAGATAACTAAAGCAGATATCGAAGAGGCACTCGAGGCAAAGAAAAAAAGTTTTCTCTTTTTTTGGAGTGATAAAGAGCCTCGTATCAATGTAAAGTTGATTCCCGGTATCGAAGAGTCTTTACGAAGTTTTTTTAACTCAGTCGGATTTTATAATGCGGATTTTGAGGTCAAAGAGCTTGAAGATGTCGTCAAAATTACCATACAAGAGAATGAGGCATTTACGATACACAGTATCAACATCACATCGGATTATAACATCACTCCGATACTAAGATTTAAAAAGCAGCAGATATTTAAGGCCGAAGATTTTATAGAGACGAAAAACGATATCATCAAAGCTCTTTTAGATAGCGGTTATTGTAGCTACAAGTTTGACAATAAGGCCTATGTGAATCTAGAGCGTCATAGTGTTGATCTTCTCTATTTTATACAAAAAGGAGATGTTTGTAGTTTTGAGGATGCCTATATAGAGGGACTTAAAAGTGTTGATAGAGATGTTGTACTCTCTAGAATCATAGCAATAAAAGGGAGTAGGTTCTCGGCAAAAAAAGTGCGTTCAACCTATGATAGAATCGGAGAGCTTGATGTATTTGATAGTGTCGTTATCAATGTTAATCGTAAACTCTTCAATCAGGTTCCACTCGATATAAAAGTAAGCGAAACGACCAAACCGTACTATTTTAGAGGGGGTGTCGGGTATGATTCCTATTTGGGGCCAAAAGCACAAGCGCAACTCGTGAAGAGAAATTTTTACGGCAATGCTCAAAAACTTACACTCACAACAAGCTACTCCGAGCTTGAGCAGTTTGCCGAAGTAGAGTTTTTCAAACCCGCATTTTTACATTTTTCTAAATATTACTTTGACCTTGGAGCCAAAGTTGGATATTCAAATCTTGAGTATCCTGCTTTTAAAGAGAAGAAGAGTTACGCAAAACTCTACATGGCATACCTCTACAAAAGGGCTGAAGCAGTGATGGGTATAGGGGCTGAAAATATAGATATATCTTATCTCAATAATTATGATGCTTCGCATGCGCCGATTTATCCTTTGGATGAGGGGAGTTTCAATCTTTTGTATCCCTATTTGAAGTTTGTTTATGATGCAAGAGATGATAAGCTTGATCCTAAAAACGGTTACTATCTTAGTGCCTATGTAGAGTATGGTTTGCCTTATAACGGCGATGCGAGCAACTATCTTAAAACGCTCCTTGAAGCAAGGGCTATCTACTCCATCAAAGATATCACCTTTGCTGTTGTTGGAAAGATGGGTGCTATCGAAGATTCCAGAAATGGCGTACCTGAGTCAAAGCTCTTCTTTGCCGGTGGCTCTTTTACCAATAGAGCTTATGGTTTTAATGAGCTCGGCGTCATAACTTCAAGCAGTGATTATATGGTTGATGGAGCATTTAGTTATGCCAACCTTTCATTTGAAATGGATTTTCCGCTTTATGGCTCTTGGAGGGGTGCGCTTTTTTCAGATAACACAATGCTCTCGCGAGAAAAGCACTCTTATGATGGAGAGATTATCACAGCCGTTGGTGTTGGTGTACGATATGTGACCCCTATCGGTCCGCTTAAAGTTGATGTGGCATTCAATGCTGATGATCCTTCTCAGCAGGGGATTCAATTTCAGATAGGACAGTCATTTTGAGAAAGATACTTTTTAGAAGCGCTATCATTTTTACTGTCATAAGTATGATTATCTCGGTAGTTCTGTTTTTCGCAAATAGTGCGCCTATTGTGAAGATAGTTGTAGATAAATATGCTCCAAGATACAACATCACCTACAAAAGCATCGAAGGTAATTTGATACAGGATTTGCATATAAGCGACATACGATATAAAAATGTGCCTTTAGCAAAAAGCGCAACACTCTCTTGGAGCCCCTGGGCAATCTTACAAGGTCAGATATTTTTAGATACGCTTGATGTCGAAGATGTTGCTATCGATGTTGTCAACAAATTTGCGAGTGAGTTTCAAAGTGATGAGCAAAACAGTTCAAGCACAGAGCGCATCGATCTTGACATCGCAATCAAAAAATCCAACATAACCTTTTTGCCTCATAAGCTTACGCAGGATATCTCTATCGATGCGATGAAGCTTACTATCAAGCAATCTATTTTTTCAATCAAGGAGCTTAAACTTATAGAGGGAGACCCTAAGATAAATATAGTGACTAATTTTGGCACGCTTGCATATAGTGCTCAAAAAGATGAGAGATATATGCTTGCCGGATTTGGCAAAATATATCCAAAACAGGCCCTTTTTGATAGATACAACATTCCGCTTCAAGCTCCATCGATGGCGATATAATCCGGGAAGGTGTCCGCCTCGGCCATCGCCCGCACCAGTGCCTCGACCTCGCTACGTTGCCCAACACATAATTTGATTCCAACCGGTTTGCCGTCACTGAAGTTAGAGTTTCAGGGGGAATTAGTACCTGAAAAGATAGTGACTTTTGGAGAAATATCTAAGAGAGTGTTTGAAGCAACGCAGATACATTATCAAGGGGATGCTCATACTTTAGATGCAAATATCACCTCAAAGCTCTTTACAGGCAGCTTTACAAGCAAAGCGTATAAAGAGGCTCATTTCGAGCTCTATTCAAAAGCACCCATACCACTCTCTTCGTATGCGAAGCTCCCCAAAGCATTCCAAAGTGCCACTGCTGATATCAAGCTTGATGCGCCACTCAATCTTAGAAAATTTTCTAAAAGTAAGATCAATGCAAAAATACGATCAAATATAGCAAATATCGATGCCAAGATAGCGCTCAATGATAGTTTGAGTAGTGATGCTAAACTTAAGATCCCTCAAAATACTCTTCTTAAAAACTATGATAGCACAGTCAATTGGAGTCTGCTTGATAATGCCACATTGCAAGTGAAACGAAAAGATAAGGGGTGGGATGTCGGATTGCAATCAAAAGCTCTCTTTGCAGATCTCATCTATAGCGATGCAGCACTTCAGGGTAAGATAAAGATCGAGGGAAAACCTATAGCCAATCTCAATATAGACGGAGCTTTTAATCTTCAAATGAGGAGTGACAAAGAGGGCAAAAAGAGTTTGCAGATAAGCTCAAAGAGTCTTAAGATAGGTGATAAAAAGATAGATCAAAAAGAGATCAAAGATATAACATTTCAAATTGTTCAAAAAGGCGAGGGCAGCTTTGTGATACCTGCATATAGCTTGAGCTATAAAGATATACCAATTTTTGCCAAAAAACCTTCCTATTTTGATATAAAAGGTGATCAATATATACTCAAAGAGCTTTGGATTAATGATCAGGCTTTAACGCAAGGGAGCTATGATGCTACTTCGCAAAAGGGTAGTTTTAGGCTCAATGCCGATGCATTTCATCTTGAGAATAAATTTGCCGATCTGAGTGCAAAGATTGATCTTATCGCTAAGCTAGATGGAAAAAAGACAGACATATCAGGTTCTGTAGATATCTTGGGTGGCGAGCTGAAGTACTCTTTAGAGCAAAAGACATTTCCCTCAGATAGTGACATTGTCATCATTCAAGATATCCACTACAAAGAGCCCTCTACTTTTGTAAAAAATTTGAGCACCAATATTAAGATAGAGGCAAAAAAACCTATCATCTACAAGCAGAAAAATGCCGATATTATCGCAACGGGAAATGTGAGTATCAATAAGCCTGAAAATGCCAATCCGCTTGTCACAGGCATGATGACCATCCCCAAAGGCAGCAGCTATCAATTTCAAGGGAAAAAATTTATACTCAAAGAGAGCCACATATATTTTGTAGGTGAGTACAATAAACCTCTTTTGGATATCAGTGCTGATTATAAATCATCTGCCTACAAGATAACGGTCTTTGTCTCCGGCACTCCAAGCGCGCCAAACATCACATTCTCTTCAAGACCAAAGCTTTCACAACAGCAGATACTCGCTGTTTTGCTTTTTGGCTCCCAAGACGCTGCGGGGACGCATAGCGGTACAGAGATGATGAAGATGATAGGAGGTGCCATTGCAAAATCTGCACTCAGTGATGCAGGTATCAAGGTCGATCACCTTGTTTTAGGCGCAGATACGCTAGAGGTCGGTAAAAAAATATCCGACAAAGTTACGATTATTTATGTCAATGAAGAGGTATCAAAAGTCAAGGTAAAATACAATCAAAGCAGAACAGTTGAGGAGGTATTGACAGTGAGTCCTGATTCGACTGCCATTGATATCTACTATAAAAAAGAGTTTGAAGATATGGGAGATATACTCTATAGAAAAAAAGATTAGCTCAGCCGTCCCTTAAACTCTTCATAGCCAAATGTTTTGAGCACCTCGATGCTTCCGTTTTCTCTTTTTATGGCAATTGCGGGAAGATTGATTCCGTTAAAGGTGGTTGCTTTGACCATAGTGTAGTGCATCTGGTCTTTGAAGATAATCGTATCGCCGATATGTAGTTTTTCATCAAAACTATAATCTCCCATGATATCCCCGGCAAGGCATGTATTGCCGGCGAGTCTATAAGTATATCGTTTCTTGTTTGCTTCATCTGCACCCTCTACATCGGCACGGTAAGGCATGATAATGGTATCGGGCATATGTGCTTCGGCAGAGCTATCAACGATTGCGATATCGATTCCGTTGTGGACGATATCCAACACTGTTGTATGGAGGTCGCCACACTGCCAAGCGACAGCCTCGCCGGGCTCCAGGTAGACCTCGATGTTGTTATATCTTTTTTTAAAATCTTTGATGAGTGCTATAAGTTTTTCTCTATCATAACCGGCTCTTGTTATGTGGTGTCCGCCACCAAAATTAACCCATTTTAACTTCTTTATAGCATCGCCAAATTTTGCCTCAAAATTTTCTAGAACACCTTCAAGTGCATCACAATCTTGCTCACAAAGTGCATGAAAATGGAGCCCATCACACGCTTGGAGTATGCTTGGATCAAAATTTTCCAGTGTTGTTCCTAGACGTGAATAGAGACCACACGGGTTGTATATCTCTTTAGGCGCTTGAGAGTACTCAGGGTTAACTCGCAAGCCCAATGAGATATCGGGGTTAATCTCTTTTACTCTTTTGTAAAATCTATGAAATTGATTGGGCGAATTAAAAACAAGATGGTGCGATATGCTTGCAACGGTGTCGATCTCACTCTCCTTAAAGGCCGGCGAGTAGGTATGGACCTCTTTTTGAAACTCTTCATGTGCCAATTTGGCTTCATTAAGTCCGCTTGCACAGCATCCATCAAGTGTTTCTCTGATGATATCAAAACTCTTCCAAAGAGCAAATCCTTTGAGTGCTAAAAGTATCTTTGCACCACTCTCATCTTTGATCTGTTTGAGTATTTTAAGGTTCTTTCTAAGTGCTTTTTCATCTAAAAGCCAGCATGGCGAGGGTATGTTTGTCTCTGTTGTCGTTTTCATGGAAGTAATTATAACACGGTTTTTTACCAATATAACGCTTATACTCCACTTTTGGTTTAAAACTTTTCAAAGGCTATTTACGGTAAAATCGCGTCTTAGTAAACCATTTTGGTTATTTATACATTTAAGGACAAGTATTATGAAAAGAACATACCAGCCACACAATACTCCACGCAAGAGAACACACGGCTTTAGAATAAGAATGAAGACAAAGAACGGAAGAAAACTTATAGCAGCAAGAAGAGCATAATGTAGCGTTTGTTTCCAGTAAGAAGATAGGAAATGCAATAAAACGAAACAGGGCAAAAAGACTTTTAAGGGCCCTTTTTATAGATAAGAGCGATATATTAAGCGAGGGGAGCTATATATTTGTCTCAAAAGCTAAGATATTAGATGAGGCGTATACCGTACTCTCTAAAACTTTTCTTTCAGCCCTAAAAAGAGTAAACCCTAATAAACATTCTTAAAATAAAGGCGTCAATTTGGAACAGCAAGACCTTCAAAAAAGATTATTAATAGCTTTAGTTCTGTCGATTTTGATATTTGTGGGATTTAGTTATCTTATGCCACCACAAGCACCGCTTAATACCACAGATATCAATAGTACCGCTCCACAGACACAAGCAACACCACAAACTCCAACGAGTATCGCATCACAATCCACTCCGGCAGTAGAAGAAGATAAAGCGATAGCCCCTCAAAATGAAATTGCCGATAGTGAAGTTGAGCTTAAAGTGCTTAACGGCAAATTTATCTGGGTTATCGATAAGTTTGCTAGGATATCTCAAGTGACACTCCTTGAAGATAAATATAAAGAAGAGGGCGAGTATCGTAAGCTTTTTGCACCCGAGGGAGCAAAGCCGCTTGAGATAAGATTTAAAGACCCTGCACTTGCAAAAGAGGCATTCACAGTACCTTATACTATGGATTTTGGTAGTAAAGAGTTGGCATTAGGTGAAGAGCCACAAACTGTTACCTTTACACAAAAGCTTTCAACTTTGAGCGTTACAAAAAAAGTTACTTTTCATAGTAATGGAAGTTATAATGTTGAGATAAAGACATCACAGCCTGCTGAGTATTTTGTAACAAACGGCGCAAGACCACAAGCTGATAAATCAAAATATATGGTAGCCAAAGGTGCACTTATTAAAAAGGCCTCAGGTGAGACTGATGTGATAGAAGACGGTGATGCCACAGGTGAGGAGTCGTTTGAAGGCGCGAAGATTATCTCATCATTTGATAGATACTATACGACACTTTTTTATAATCTCACTACAGGTATGAATGTCTCGGTACTCAAAGAGGCAAACGGAGACCCTCTCATGTTTGTAGCACTCAAAGACGATTACGCCTTTAGTGGATATATCGGACCAAAAGAGTATAAGGCACTCTCCTCTATCAATCCGGAGCTTACAAGCGTGATTGAGTATGGTTGGTTTACTTTCCTCTCTGAGCCGTTTTTTACGGTTATTCGCTGGATACATGACCATGTTGTTGCAAACTGGGGTTGGGCCATTGTGATTTTTACAATTTTAGTGAAACTTATACTTTTCCCACTCTCTTTTAAAGGGATGATGTCTATGCAGAAGCTAAAAGATTTAGCTCCTAAGATGAAAGACCTCAAAGAGAAATACAAAGATGATAAACAAAAATTAAATGTAAAAATGATGGAGCTTTATCAGAAGAACGGCGCCAATCCGCTTGGAGGCTGCCTCCCGCTTCTTTTGCAAATTCCTGTCTTTTTTGCTCTGTATAGAGTGCTTTTAAATGCCGATGAGCTTCAAGGTGCCCCTTGGATACTATGGATACAAGATCTCTCTAGAATGGATCAATATTGGGTGTTGCCACTCCTCATGGGACTTTCTATGTATCTCCAGCAGCGTATCACGCCGAGTAATTTTACCGATCCGCTTCAAGAGAAGATATTTAAATTTTTCCCTGTTATTATGACGGCATTTTTTATAACATTCCCGGCAGGTCTTGTGCTCTATTGGCTTACAAATAATATACCTTTAAGCGAAGTTGTCGAAGAGATGATGAAAGAGCATGAGCATGTTTCTCATAATCATTTAGCAAAAAAGATAGAAGATGAGCTCAAAATCCTCTTTGAAAAATCATGTTTTAGCATCGATGTTATTGAGGTAGATGTCATCGAGCAGAATGCATTTATCTTTATAGACGGTGAAGATGCAGCTCTGCTTATCGGCAAAGAGGGCTATAGATACAATGCGCTTTCTTATATGATTTTTAACTGGATATATAGTAAGTATGATCTCTTTTTAAAGCTTGAGATAGCAAGTTTTCTCACATCACAAGAACAGATGGTAGAGGGGCTTCTAAAACCTGTCATAACAAAAGTTGAGGCTGAAGGCAGAGCACGCACAAGAGTGTTTGATGGTATATTGGTTCAGATTGCTTTAGAGAAATTGAGAGACCATTTCCCAAATAAGTACATTGCCGCCAAGACAAATCAAAACGGCGAGAAATATATCATCATAAACGATTTTTTGTCCAATAACGATGAATGATACGATAGTTGCAAATGCGAGTGCTAGCGGGATCGGTTCGATCTCTATTGTGAGACTCAGCGGATCAAAATCGCTTGAGATCGCAAAAAAAGTAACGGCTCACAATGAGCTCAAGCCAAGATATGCCCATCTCTCTCCACTTTATGATGCGCAAGGTGAGCTTATCGATGAAGCGGTTGTTATCTATTTTAAATCCCCCCATAGTTTTACAGGTGAAGATATCGTTGAGTTTCAGTGTCATGGTGGTTATATAATCTCGAGTGAAATCATCGATCTGTGTGTGCATTATGGCGCAAGGTTGGCTGAGCCCGGAGAGTATAGCAAAAGAGCATTTTTAAACGGCAAGATAGATCTATCACAAGCCGAAGCTATTGCTAAAATAATCGAAGCAAAAAATCTTGACGCGGCAAAAATACTTGCCAAACAGCTCAAAGGCTCACTCTTAGACTTTGTGGAGCAGAGCAGAGAGCAGCTTTTGCTTATTTTGGCAAATTCTGAAGTGATGATAGATTATGCTGAAGAGGACCTTCCCGTTGATATCCAAGAGACTATTGCACAAAAGCTAGATATTCTTGAAGATAAACTGCGCGCTATCTTAGAGAGTAGTCATAGAAGAAAAGGTCTCATAGAGGGCTTTAGGGTCGCAATTGTGGGCAAACCCAATGTCGGGAAAAGTTCATTGCTAAACCGCTTTTTAGATTATGAGCGGGCGATTGTGAGTGATATAGAGGGCACAACGAGAGATACCATCGAGGAGTCTGTGAGAATCGGCTCTCATCTGATACGACTCATTGACACCGCAGGTATTAGAGAATCAAACGATGCCATAGAGCAGATCGGCGTTCAGAGATCTTTAGCCTCCATAGAAGAAGCAGATATCATCATAGCACTTTTTGACGGGAGTAGAGAGTTTGATCAACTTGATGAGGATATCATGGCGAAACTTACAGATCTTGACCCTTCTAAACACCTTATAAAAGTGATTAACAAATCAGATCTCAATCAAAAGATAGCACACCCTTTTTTAGAAGATGGAGCGTTGAAGATTAGCATCAAAGAGAATTTTACCAATCTGACAGAGGCACTACAATCCTTGCTTGATTCCATAGCAAAAGATGATGAGATCATGCTAGTAACAAGCAGACAAATTTTAGCACTCAGCGATGCATTGTCACATATAGGAGAGTCGAGACTATTTTTGGCAAAATCTGAGCTTGAATTTTTCTCGTATCATCTCAATGAAGCACTCAAAAAGATATCTCTTATATCAAAACCGTATGACAATGAAGATATCTTAGATAAGATGTTTGGTGAATTTTGTCTTGGGAAATAGTGAGGGCATTTACAAAACCAATTATGCGCATCTAAGGTTGTTGGAGATACCTTTTATATAATATAAATTTGATATAATATGCCTATCAATATTGTAAAGGTTGTCATTTTGAATAGGATTATTATTTTTTTAATTCCGGCGCTATTTTTTGCTCTATTTATCACGGGTTGTGATACTCTAAGAGTACCGAGTTTACCGGGACCAAAAAGTGAAAACACATCACAGTGGCCACCACTTGATGATATGGATGATGAAGAGATCGTTGATCTTTCCGATATCGATAACAATATCCACGAAGGTTCTGTCACTGTTGAAGATATGCAAAATGATGAAGTGTATGAGCGCATGGATTTTCCGACAGACGAGTATAAAAAATTGGCAAGAAACGGTCGTAGTACTATAAGGGGTCGCATATTTTTAGAAAACAGCGGCACTATGGTGCTCAATGCCAAAGGAACAAGACTCTATCTCAATCCGATTACAAGTTATTCTAAAGAGTGGTATGTGCAAAGCTATGTAAAAGGCAGAATCATGACACCTGCCGATAAAAGACTCTTTAATTACCTTAGATTTACAACATCTAACGAGAAGGGAGAGTTTGTTTTTTATGGAGTACCTGCGGGTCGTTATTATGTCATTGGAACGGTTGTTTGCGGTGACGAGTGTGGATTTGATAGTGTAAAAAATATACGCATAGCCACAGAAGTAAGAGTCGGCGCAGGCGGAAAAACTTCTGTAAATCTCTCCAAAAAACTTTAGGGCACCTTTAGTCTAAATCTTCATATCTCTCTTTGAGCGCATCATAGAGCTCATAAGGAGTGATATTTGGATGCTCTTTGAGGATCTCTTGCATCACGACATTATCCTCGACATTGCCCCATAATTTTTTATAGGTTCCATCTTTGTATCCATGGTCTTGTCTAAACTGATTGAGGATATTTTTGCCGATATACAAAGAGTAGAGGGAGTCTACATTGAGTCCTGATTGTGCAAGTATCGTAAGATATTTTTCAAGGATATCCTGCCAACTTGCTTCCATGAAAATAGTTTTTATAAAATCTTCAATATTGGCGATCTGCTCAAGGTGATTGTCATCAATCTCTTTCGCCTCATCTTGTATGATGCAGAAGTTTTGAAGTGATTTGATCTCTTTGGCAATCTCTTCTATGCCTCTACCTCTATTGAGTCTTAAAACCTCACTCATCACAAAATGCCAGATATCTACAACCTCTATCTTTATATTTTCCGTATCAGCAGGGGCACTGATATCTTTCCAGTGTTTCCACGGATAAGACTCGACAAGTTCGGCACACTCAAGATAGATGCATCGCTTCCAGTTGATGATCTTTCCTTGCGCAGTGACTCCTTCTTCCCACTCTTTCCCGTTGGTGGCATCATTGAGTTGCTGCTGGAGCTCTAACATGGAGGCTATTTTTGACATATTTTTCCCTTTTTTTAGCTTGTAAATTGTATCTACTTATTACTTTTTTAGGGTTTAAGTAAGATAAAAATATTTAACTCAGGTTAATCTAAAAGCTATAAAATACAACAAAAAAAGGATTGTTGTGAAGTTTGAGAGAAAATGGGTGACTCCCTTGGTTGGAGGTTCTTTTTTACTTATTGCTGTAACCGGTATTTTGATGTTTTTCCATGTTGATACGGGATTAAATAAAGTTGCTCATGAGTGGTTGGGGCTCTTGATGGTCGCAGCTGTTGTTTTGCATATAGTGCTCAACTTCAAGGGATTTAAAAACTCTTTTGATACTTTTTCCGGTAGAGTAATCAACGGGATATTTATCATACTTCTAGCGCTTAGCTTTTTGAGTTTAGGCGGGGCAAAGCACGAGAAACCTTTTGTGTTGCCTATGACTATTATGGCAAAAACAGACATCGCAGACCTCTCCAAGATAAGTCGCATTGGCGAAGAGGAGTTAGTAGCACGTTTACAATCCTTTAGTACCACTCCTGTCAATGCCCAAACTTCCGTTTATGATATCGCAAGAGATGATTTTGGCAAGCAGATAGAGCTTTTAAATAAGATATTGCAATAATCTTCTTGCTCTTTGTAGCGTTTACTCCAAATTTTAAACTTTTAGAGTATGGGATTTCATCCCATATTTAGCACTTTTTCACTAAAATACACTACATTTTACCCTCCAAAGGAATACGCAAATGTCGGCTTTAGAAAATATCGAAGAGGTGCTCAAATCTCATAAACTTAGCATGGATGAATATGCTCATATCAAAGAGATTTTAAAGCGTGAACCAAATCTTGTTGAGATAGGGATATTTTCTGCTATGTGGAGTGAGCACTGCTCTTACAAATCGAGTAAAAAATATCTCAACGGGTTTCCCGTAAGTGCACCTTGGGTGATACAAGGTCCGGGTGAAAATGCCGGCGTTATTGATGCAGGTGAGGGAATTGCTGCGGTATTTAAGATGGAGAGTCATAACCATCCGAGTTTTATAGAGCCTTTCCAGGGTGCAGCAACCGGAGTAGGCGGGATACTTAGAGATGTATTTACGATGGGTGCAAGACCCGTTGCCAATCTTAATTCTTTACGATTTGGTGAAATAAAAGGCGATAGTGAGAGTGCCAAATACCAAAGACACTTAGTGCGTGGAGTAGTAGAAGGGATCGGAAGTTACGGCAACTGTATGGGTGTACCCACTATCGGCGGCGAGATCAGCTTTGATGCAAGCTACAATGGCAACATTCTAGTCAATGCTTTTGCTCTAGGACTTGTCAAAAAAGAGGATATATTTTTAGGTGTTGCCGAGGGGATGGGCAATCCCGTCATCTATGTCGGCTCAAAAACAGGACGAGACGGTCTTGGTGGTGCTGTTATGAGTAGTGACAGCTTCACAGAAGAGAGTAAATCTCTGCGTCCTACCGTGCAAGTGGGTGACCCTTTTACGGAAAAGCTATTGCTTGAAGCATGTTTGGAGCTTTTTAAAACCGATCATGTTGTTGGTATCCAAGATATGGGTGCAGCAGGACTGACGAGCTCATCATTTGAGATGGCTGGCAAGACGGGTGCAGGGATGATCATGCATCTCGATAAGGTACCTGCTCGCGAAGAGGGGATGACACCGTATGAGTTTATGCTCTCTGAATCTCAAGAGCGTATGCTTATCTGTGCTAAAAAAGGAAGTGAGCAAGCTATCATCGATATCTATAACAAATGGGGGCTTGATTGTGCGGTTATCGGTGAGGTAACAGATACAGGAAGGATGGAGCTCTTTTGGCATGGTGAAAAATGTGCCGATATGCCCATAGCTCCCGTGAGCGAAGAGGCGCCTATCCTCAATCGCCCTACAAAAAGACCTGCCTATCTCGATGCGGTCAATCAAAAGAGTTTAGCCGATTTTGCAAAAGTAGCCAATCAAGAGGCGTTTGAAAAACTCCTTGCCTCTTTGGAGGTTGTTGATAAGGCATGGGTGTATGATCAGTATGACTCGATGGTGCAGACAAACACTATCAAGCGACCCGGAAGCTTGGATGCAAGCGTGATACGCATCAAAGAGAATGGCAGAGCCCTTGCTATGAGTAGTGATTGCAATCCGAGATACTGCTATATCGACCCTTTTAAGGGTGCAGCACTTGCCGTAGTTGAGAGTGGGAGAAATGTCGCGATGAGCGGTGCTAGACCCTTGGCGATTACAGATTGTCTCAACTTTGGTAATCCGGAAAACCCGGAGGTGATGTGGCAGTTTGCACAGTGTTGTGAGGGGATCAAAGAGGCGTGTAAAGAGCTAGAGACTCCGGTTGTCAGCGGTAATGTCTCGCTCTACAATGAGACAAACGGAGTGAGCGTCTATCCAACGCCTGCTATTGCTATGGTTGGGCTCAATGATGATGCCGGGAATGTGCTTACAAGTAGTTTTAAAAAAGCGGGCAATATTTTGTTGCTTGTCGGTAAAACAAAAGGAGCATTTGGCGGTTCACTCTATATCAAAGAGCTCTACGGTGAGACTTGCGGTACACTAGAGGGGATCGACTATACGGCTGAGGCGAGATTGTGGGAGTTTGTGATAAAAGCAAACAAAAAAGGCCTGCTTCAAAGTGCCAAAGATTTGAGTATGGGTGGTATCGCCATAGCACTAGCAAAGATGGCAGCCCTTTCAAACAAAGGGGTAAAAGCAGAGATAGCCCTAGATGATCCACGATGGATATTTGATGAGACGCAAAGTAGAGCTATCATCGAGGTTGCGCCTGAAGATGCACAAAAAGTTGCTGCAACGGCAAGGGACCTTGGACTGCACATAGAGTCCTTAGGTGAAGTTACCGATGAGGGCTTCAGGCTCAATGATGTGAGCATGGAGTTATCTGCTTTGCAAGATGTATATTTCAATCAATTTGCCAAAACGATAGAACAAGATTTATAGAAAGAGGATAGATGAGAGCATTAATTAGCGTAAGTGACAAAAGCGGTGTTGCAAACTTTGCAAAAGAGTTAGTAGCACTTGGGTATGAGATCATAAGTACAGGCGGAACATACAATAAACTCAAAGAGGCAGGCATAGCCGTCATCGAAGCCAATGAGGTGACGAAGTTTCCTGAGTGTTTTGAGGGGCGCGTCAAAACGCTCAATCCTTACATTCACGGTGGCATACTCCATAGACGCGATAAGCAATCGCATCTTGATCAAGCCAAAGAGCTTGGTGTAGAGGGGATCGATCTTGTTTGTGTGAACCTCTATCCGTTTAAAGCAACGATTGAAAAAACCGATGATTTTGAAGAGATTATTGAGAATATAGATATCGGCGGGCCTGCTATGGTGCGCTCAGCTGCTAAAAATTTTGATAGCGTGATTATCGTTACCGATGTGGCTGATTATGATTTGGTATTAACTAATATCAAGAACGGTACAAACACCGTTGAGTTTAGACGAGATATGATGATAAAAGCGTATGAGCATACAGCAGCGTATGATGCTATGATTGCAAACTATATGAACAGAAGATTCAACCAGGGCTTTGGTGCGTATCAGTTTATCACAGGGAAAAAGGTATTTGATACAAGGTATGGTGAAAACCCACATCAAAATGGTGCACTCTATGAGTTTGATAGTCACTTTAGCGATAAGTTTATCGTGCTTAAAGGTGAGCCAAGTTTTAACAATATGGGCGATATCAGCGGAGCTGCTAAGATAGCAGCTGCTTTTGGTGATGAAAATGCCGTGTGTATCGTCAAGCATGGTAACCCTTGCGGATTTGCTATCAAAGAGACGCTTCTTGAGAGTTATACCGAAGCGCTCAAATGTGACCCCATCTCAGCCTATGGCGGCGTGGTCGCTGTCAATGGCATCATCGATCTTGAGCTTGCCGTGAAGATGAATGAAATCTTCCTAGAAGTTGTATTTGCTGCGGATTTTAGTGATGAGGCGCTCGAAGAGCTCTCAAAGAAAAAGAGAATCAAACTCTTTAAGCAGGGCACAACAAAACCTCAAAGATATGGAGATAGCGCTTAAAGTTGCGGCGGGTACGAAGTCAAATTGTGTCGTGTATGTCAAAGAGAGTGCTATGGTTGCCATAGGTATGGGGATGACAAGTCGTGTGGATGCTGCAAAAGCGGCGCTTAGAAAAGCAGAAGATATGGGTCTCGATGTGAGAGGCTCTGTACTTGCGAGTGAAGCATTTTTCCCATTTCGAGATAGTATCGATGCCGCTGCTGCTGCGGGTGTACGGGCTATCATCGAGCCGGGGGGAAGCATACGAGATGATGAGGTGATCGAAGCTGCCAATGAGCATGGCATGGCACTCTATTTTACAGGCATCCGCCACTTTTTACACTAGTTTGTCATTGCGAGAACACATAGTGTTCGTGGCAATCTATAAAAACATAAAAGAATGGACTGCCACGACTTTTCAAGTCTCGCAGTGACGACTTTTGTCATCCTGATGAAGTAACGCGAAATCTCGCAGGCTTCCAGCCGAGGACAACTGTTTCAGGATCTATATCAATATTCTACTCTCTGTCATTCCGCATTTGATGCGGGATCCACCCCTCCCTAAAATATTTCAATTTATTTTATTTAAGTATTCAATGTATATAATGGTTGTTGAGTAAATAGTTGGGTATAAGAAAGGATGGGTAATGAGCGAAAGCGATGCAAATGAAAGTGGGGCATTAACGCCCACCAGTAAGGACATCTCCCTTACACCTTCACTGACAGCGCTATTTAAGCCTACTTTTGATTTGGTTGGCTTGGAGATAAGGGACTATGTCAAAGAAAGTATTGATAGCTGGAAAGAAAAACGCAGGAAAAGAAATCTCGAATCTCACATTAATGCAGTTAATGAACAGATAAAGGGAGATCGGCCTTTTAGCCAAGATGAGCCCTCTATCAATCAGATGAGTCTCCTTGAAGATTGGGTAGAGGGTGTGCAGGATATTGATCCAGCCGATGAAGAACTTAGCGCCATCTGGCAAAGTTTGTTGATTCGGGCAGCGCAAGGCGAGCACATAGGAGAAGAAGTTCGGAATGCACTCAAATCCTTGTCGCCAAAAGAAGCGCAATTTCTCTTGGAATTGAAAAAGCGAGTTCCAGTATCTCTTCCAGGGTCTGGTATCGTCAAATCTAGGGATCGATACTTAGCAAATCAGCTGTTGGCTAAAGGTTTGGCTGAAAAAGACTATGCGTTTCCGATTTTCTCTATAACAATGATGATTGTGTCCGCAATTATCATGTTTTCTATTGTTGGAGACTCAATTGTAAGCTTGAACATTGAAGTGGTTGCGGGCAGTGCAGTGATCTTTGTTGGTGCGCTGGGCTTTTCTCTTATGTCAGGATTGGCTCGGTGGCGATTAAGCTGGCTCGGTCAAGAGCTAATCGGGCTAGTCAAAAAATCCGAGCAGAGAGTAGCGGACCGAGCCCAACAAGGTACTCCAGCCGACCGCTAAAGCGGCGGCTGAGCTTCGGCGTTATCAAAAAAAGGATTTTTAAATACAATGAAAAATATTTTGTCAATAAAAGCAAAAAAAGCAAAAAAATTCTTTTTGAAAAGTGAAAGCTATATTAACGTTGACTTACCACCATATATAAAATTTAATAATTTATTATCAGCATTATCAACTAATTTATCAAATAAAAATTATAGAGAGATAAAAAAAGATAATCCACATAAATTAGAGAAAGTCAATCACAAATTATTACACAATAAAAATGGTAAATATGATTGGAGATCTTTTGAATTAATTCATCCAGTTTTATATGTTTCATTAGTAAATCAAATTACAAAAGATGAAAATTGGAAAAAAATTAAAAAAAGATTTAGAAAAATAAAAAGAAAAAGTATAGTTAAGTGTATGAGTTTACCTATAATATCAGAAACACAAAACTCTGATAAAGCTAAACAAATATTAAATTGGTGGGAACAAGTAGAGCAAAAATCTTTAGAACTAAGTTTAGAATTTAGCTATATCTATCATACAGATATTACAAATTGTTACGGTTCTATTTATACTCATTCCATTCCATGGGCAATACATTCAAAAAAAGTGTCTAAAAATAATACTAGAAATACTTTAATAGGTAATGATATTGATGAACATATCAGAGCTATGTCTTATGGACAAACAAATGGTATCCCACAAGGTAGTGTACTAATGGATTTCATTGCTGAGATTGTTTTAAATTATGCTGATTTATTATTAAGTAAAAAAATATCTAAAAAAATTTCTGAAAAAGAATTTAAAATATTAAGATACCGAGATGATTATCGAATTTTTGTCAATAACCCAACAACAGCTGATGAAATAATTAAAACATTAACTGAAATATTAAGTAACCTTGGGTTAAAGCTACATTCTCAAAAAACTGTAAATTTTAATAATGTTATTCAAGGTTCAATAAAAGAAGATAAAATTGAATGGATGATGAGTTTAAGAAGAGCGAAAACAGTACAAAAACAATTACTGATTATCCATAAATTTGCAAATAAATATCCAAACTCTGGTACATTAACAAAAGAACTTCAAAATATTTTAAACAGAATTAATAAAGAAACTAATAAAAAAAGAAAATTAAAATATTTTCTAAAAAAAGAAAAAATATCTGTACTTGTTAGTATAGTTGTCGATATTGCTTATCATAATCCGAGAACCTACTCTATATCAATAGCTATTCTTAGTAAATTATTTAGTTTAATTAATGATGAAAGTATAATACTTGATGTTGTCAATAAAATGCTAAAAAAATTCGAGGACATACCAAACACAGGACATATGCAAATTTGGTTGCAAAGAGCAGTTATAAAAATAGATAATCCTAAGTTTAAATTTAATGAAAAAATATGTAAATTAGTCAAAGCTAAGGGCATAAAGCTATGGAACAATGATTGGTTGCATCAAAATATAATTACTATAATCGATAATAATCCAATTATCAACCAAGATGTCATCAAAGAAATTGATAAAATAATAAGTAATAAAGAAGTACTATTATTTGGAGAACAATCATTATAAAGGATAACAAATTAGCTCATTTTAAACGTTATACTCAAAAAGGATTTAAAAATGAAATGGACAATATTATTAATTTCAATATTTTCGATAGCAAGTGCAGTTGAAACAAGTGATGCTATTAAAAACCAAACAGACAAAGATATGATATGTATTGCAACATATCCATCTGTCTATACTGAAAAAATAGTAGATGGTAAAAAAAGAAACGTTCAAACATACCCTCCAGAAGAAGTGATTAAAACTATTAAGCCAAATCAAGTATTCAAAAAAACAAGAGAAGGTTTTTTAGTTTGTTATAACGAAGTCACTGAAATTTCTTCATCTAAAGAAAACAACATACAAAGAATTAATGCTCAAATAAATCCAGAAGCATTAAAAAGTCATCTCTCTTGGCATAATAGATTCAATCTTACAAAATATGAAAATAAAACAAGGGATGATGTCGAAAAAGAGTTTGGAATAGCACAGAGATGTGCTGCATATAAACAAGGTCAGTATTGTAATTATGCATTTGGTCTGGATATATACTTTAACCAAGACAAGAAAATAAAAAGTGTCTTTCTTTATGGGAACACTGTAAATAATGGCAAATTGCCATTTGAAGCAGCATCAATCTATAAACTTCGTAATAATAGCAAACCTATGGGATTGTGGGTACAAAAAAGCTATAAAAAACTATTTAAAGATAAGCCAACTATAAATACGAATAGTTTAATTATGTGGAGCAACCCAAGTAAATATATCGAAAAGGTTATTATGACTGCAAAAAATGGACATTTTGAAATTAGCCGTAACTTTAAAAATGGTAAAAATTTATTCAAAAATGGTTGGAAAGATTCCGACGAAGCAATAGACTTTGTTAATACTATTGAAGTCAAATATAAATAGATATTGTTAACAGTATAACAACTACGAGGAGAAAACTTGGATATACGACAAGCCTCAAACAAGAAAAAATATAATATCGTTTCTTCTATCTACGATACTGTTGCTTTTATTTTAAGCCTTGGTCAAGCAAAAAGGCTTTATAGAGAAGTCGCTGCACGGCTCAGAGTTCCTGCTGGAGCGACAGTGGTAGAGCTTGGGTTGCGGCCCAGGGTCAGTTGTACCGAGTCTGCTTAAATAGAGGAGTCGGGCGATGCTAATGCTATTTCAACCTTATGATATAATATACTAAAAGAGGAGTGAAGGTGTCAAAAAATGATTTTATCAATTTTATATAAAAGAACAGTGTGACATCAGCATCACCTGACCCCTATATATCTATATACTAAAAATTATTAATACATCTAAAGTCATGTAATTTATATTTGTTTTATTTTGATTTTATATAATAAATATATTTGTA
The DNA here is from genome assembly GCA_037383745.1 of Sulfurovaceae bacterium. GTDB lineage: Bacteria > Campylobacterota > Campylobacteria > Campylobacterales > Sulfurovaceae > BN30871. The sequence goes on along the minus strand of JARROQ010000002.1, from coordinate 8,560 downwards.
CAATTATAAATAAAATAGGTATCAAAGATAAAATATTTGAATCAATTCTTTTAAATAAATTAATAGTGAAAAAGATAAATACGACAACAAGTACCATATTTATTTTCAATTTATTTTTTTCCTTAAAACCATCAAGTTCTTTTATTGCCAAAAAGGGCAACAAAACATGATTATCCAATAGCAAAATTTAAGATAATTTTTTTGTTTTTCCATTATCATTCCTTTAGTTTTATTTGTATTAAATTTTAGTATAAGATATATAAATAATTTGCACCCCCTACTGTTTTTTGTTTTAAAATTTAATTCGACTATCAACTAAGTGATAAAAATCTATAGCTAACTTTAATTTTATGCCAATTATAGGATATTTCTTTGCCAAACTTTTTAATCTATTTGGTTGTGTAAAAAGCCAGTAAACTATCATATTAAAATCTTCTTCAACGCTTGCTTGGGCATATTGGCAAATAAGTCCTTTTGTAAGTAGCTCTGGTGTTTGACTATAATTACCAGCCCTTCCTAGCATATCCCTGCCTCTTCCTATATATTTAAAATTTCCATGATTAGCATTTTCCCAAGAAACGCTCGGAAAATGATAATTGTTCATCAAAATGCTTGAAAACTCAGAATGCATAGTGCCTAATAAAAATTCTTTGGAGTACGGGTGTCTTTTGTGTTCATTTTTGATATATATGCCTGTTTTGCCATAGCTTGCTCCAAATATTTTTCCATACACAATTAACTCTCTTAAAAGATATATTACTTTTAAATTTTTTCGTATGACATCTTTAGGATAAAATGCTAAAAACTCTTTAATTATTGGAAGAAGTCGTAAAATCTCTTCGTCAGATATTTGAGCACCTTGAGCATTAGCGGGTGGAAGTTTTGATTTGTAACCAAAATATTTATCACGATTATATTTATGTAAGATACGAACTCCGTAATCTTTGTAAATTTGTGCAACATTAGACTCTATTTGAGGATTTGCATTTAATATTTGCGTAGAGAATATAATCTCACTAAATAGTAATAAAAAAGTTGATAATAATTTCATATTTATCCTTATCATGGTAGATATAAATGTAATCATTGCTTCAATATTTATATAAACTATTATGTATATTATCCTTAGTATTGTTAAAGCCAACTAAGGCTGCAAAACAGCAGTTCCGCCTCACTAGAGTATCTAGAGTATAGGGGTCAGGTGATGCTGATGCTATTTTAACCTTATGATATAATACACTAAAAAGAGGAGTATGGGTGTCAAAAAATGATTTTATCAATTTTGCACAAAAGAACAGTGTGACATTAGCATCACCTGACCCCCTTATGTGCATAGTGATTGACAAAACAATCCAAAAACATGATATTCGAGCTTTAGATGAGCTGTACTAAGTATAACAAATCAGAGGAGCCGATAAATTACCCTGCGGGCAATTTATCGGCTCATTTAAAACGTTATGTGCAAAAGGGATCTGTCTTATGAAGTGGAGTAAATTGAAATCATTAGTCGAAGAACACTTTTCCCAATCTTTGAAGGGCCGAGTTGCCATTTACAGTACGAGATATGGCAATTGTACTTGCGGTCATGCATGGATAACTTTGGATAAAGAGATAATTGCTAATTTTTGCACAAGAGCATTCTGGAACCGAGCCTCTGGCAACTATTATAAGAAAGACGATCGTTGGGTATCTGATTCTCCTGTGCCAAAGCATGTTACAGAAGCTCAAAAAAAGTCTTACGGTGAAGTTGAATATGGTGAACTGTCTCGACAAGACGCGTACCAAGCCTGTTGGGACTTCGTACATAAGCTCACAATTGAGGCTGCTGTTGTTTCTGACAATCCCCTCATTCAGTCTCTCGCCATGCTTGACAAGCGCTTGGGCAAACGCAGATTGAAAGCTCTTATGAATGACAAGTTGCATCCTCTTGCAAAGAAGCTACTTTCTGTGCGGCTTGAAGCTGAAGGGGTTGTGCTTAAGCACATAACAAACCAAAGGAGACCAATCAAAAACCCACGATAGCTTTTGATTGCTCATGTTAAACGTTAGATATCAGATATAAAAAGGAAATATGAAATGAAAAGCATAATTTTAACAATTTTGTTGCTTGCCAATTATTTGCAGGCAGATGATTTCAGTGATGCAAATGAGGCATATAAGAATGGCGATTTCAAGAAAACATATGAACTGATGAAAAAATCATGTGACGATGGATATATGAGGGCTTGTTGGGATCTTGGGCTTCTGTATTCTAATGGAAGATGCGCTGAAGGTGACAGACAAAAGTCATTAGATTTATATAAAAAGGCTTGTGATGGTGGTTATGAAAAAGGATGCGATAGTTATGAAATATTTAAAGACATTGAGACAGAATAGTTTTTCTATATCACACAGGGATAGAGGAGTTAGGTAACAACGACAACCCATCCTTTTGATAGGAATACACGCGAGAGTTTATAAAAATTTATATATAATGGTTGTTAGATAAATGGTTAAGGCAAAGATGGAATGAATCAAACAATGACAATTAGAATTGTAATTATAAAATTTGCTCTTTATTTCCTAGGCTTGATGATTGTTATAAATATATTGGCTAATATTTATAACCTAAGATTTAAAAATATAGATATATTTATTACTATATTTTTACTTGAATATATTGTTTCAAAATTCATAATCAATAATAACAGAGAACTCACTAAGCAAGAATACTGGCAAATATTTGCAAGTGCATTAATTGTCAATATTGTATATGGCCTTATAGGAGTTTTCTTTCTTTCGCATGTTTTAAAAATTACTAAAGATATGCTACTGGTTGGATTAGAAATAGGACTATTCGCAGGTGTTGCTTCTGTGGCTATTGGTCTTTTTTGGGCAAA
>JARROQ010000002.1:0-5650 GCA_037383745.1 Sulfurovaceae bacterium | reverse complement strand
TTTATATATAATGGTTGTTAGATAAATAGTTAGGGCAAAAGGATTGAAATGAACATAAAGATAAGACTAGCCATATCATTAGCAATAGCCTTAATTGGTGTAGTAATAACATACTTACTGGCAGAAAATGCAAGTGAGCATAGCAATATCGTTTTAATATTAATGATACCATTGATATTATTATTTTTAGCGACACTAGCCATCACGAGTTTGTTCAATATAAAAAATGAAAGTTCAAAAAAGAAATATCTTATTATTACAGGAATTGTAATGATTGCAAATATATATATAATGTCCAAACAAGGCGAAAGCTTAGCAACGACTTTAGGGATTTCATATGTAAGTGCCGCAATAATCGCATTTATTATTAGATTTTTCACATTGCTAAATGAAAAAGTTTTCAGTAGTCCTCCAAGTTAAAAAATAACAGTAGCAGTAGAGATTGGGCATAGAGGGGCCAGGTGATAACGACAACTCATCCTCTTGATCGGAATGCACACGAGAGTTTATAAAACTTTTTATATAATGGTTGTTAGATAAATAGTTGGGCATATCAATGGAATTGAAAAATTTAACTTTAGATGAATCGGAAATTGTCAGACAATGTATGCAATGCGTTGCAAATGGAAATGTAATTCTTCACGATGTTGAGTTTCAAACGATAATGGGATTAGAAGTTGATGAGTTTTTGGAAATTTTTAGAGCTTGGCCAAATTTAGATGAAAATGACAAGTATGTAAAATTAGCTATCAGCAACACGCTAAACAATTTAATTGGCTATCCTCATGATATGCAAAAAAGTTGGAATGAAGTCATGGAAACCCCGTTAAGTGAAATAACAAGAATATTTCAAAAATGGAAAGGTTCTGGCATTAATTCGTATATTGATGGAATGGCATAGGCGTGGTCTAAGATAGAGCAGATAGAGGGGTCAGGTGATGCTGATGCTATTTCAAGCTTATGATATAATATACTGAAAGAGGAGTAAAGGTGTCAAAAAATGATTTTATCAATTTTATACAAAAGAACAGTGTGACATCGGCATCACCTGACCCCTTATGTTCCCTTATGTTGCTCTTCTGAGGTGGACGAAAAATGTTATATACGGGAGGTCTAGAGATGTTTACACCTGAAATAATAAATGAAAGCAATAATGAATTTATTTTAGTTGCAAATCATAATATAGAATCGATTGAGCAACTTAAATTAAGTATTCAATATAATAAATCTCGTATTAATTACGGTAAATCTCACTTGCCAAGTCATATCAATATTTGTCGCTTAATCTATGATTTAAGAGGTCAAAATGTGGCTGATGATTTTCAATCTAAAATTATTGATGAGTTATCCGACATAGCAACTTTGGAGTTTAAAATATAATGGGTTTGCAAATTATTCTAAAAGATGCAAATGAGAATGAAATATATTCTACTTTGAATACTATAATTGAGAATTTAGATGTATTTGTTATTGATGAAAATCTATATGGAATATCTATACCAACAAAAGTTATTGATCTTATTGGCGAAGATAAGATATTTACCTTGCTAGATAATTTTACATACTATTTTCTATGGGATGGAAAGTGGTATAATGCATAAAAAACCAAATGAGACCAATAAATTACCCTGCGGGCAATTCATCGGCTCATTTTAAACGTTATCTGAGAAAAGTATGAGAATAATTGCCGAAGTCAAAGCACACGAAGACGTCAAACGCCTAATGATTCATGATTGTGAAGACGGTGTATATCTATTTTTATTTGATATAGAAGAAGATGGTGGAGCGTATGCAGATTATTGGTTTGAAACCGTAGATGAAGCACTCAAAATTGCTCAGGAAGATTATGGAGTCACAAATAATCAATGGATAGAGATTTCTGACCCTCTAGAATATTGTCAGCAGGATTGGATCGCTCCGGCACGAATCCCGGGTCGAGAATCTGGTAATCCGCAGTGGGGAAAACTAGAAGTACTTAAAGATGGTGCATGGATTCAAATAATTTGATAACAAATCAGAGGAGCCAATCAAAAACCCAAGGTAGCTTTTGATTGGTCATTTTAGACGTTATCCATTAAAATAGCAATCTCGGAGTAGTTTTAATTTTTTTAATTTCCTATAATTTTCCTACAAAGTTTTTAAAAGAGGTACTGTGAAAAAAACAACTAAAAATGACTATCTTCAAAGTATATATAAAGTCATCTATTATATTGAACAAAACTATAATGATGATTTGACTCTCGAAGAGTTGTCTAAAGTTGCAGGTTTTTCAAAATACCATTTTCATAGGATTTTCAAATCAATTGTTGGTGAAAATTTAAGTGATTATATTAGAAGGATCAGGCTTTCAAATACAATTTTAAAGTTTAAGACAAATCTAAACATCACTGAAATCGCGCAAACAAGTGGATATGAAACAAATGCCTCTTTTTCAAAAGCTTTTAAAAAGCATTTTGGGATAACTCCAAAAGAGTTTTCAAAAAATGCAAAAAAGAAAAGAGGAAATAAAATGTTAGAACCAAAAATTGTAGAGATAGAACCTATCGAAGTTTTATATGTAAGAAAAACAGGTGATTATAGAACTTCAGCAGAACAAGCATGGAATGCGATAGTTGATTTTGCATATAACAATGATTTATCAGGTAAAGTAAAAACTCGATATGGGATTGCACATGACAATCCAAGCGTTATAAATAGTGATGAAATTAGATATGATGCATGTTTAGAAGTAAATGATAAATTTATTGAACCTCAAGGTGAAGTCCAAGCCAAACAGATAAGTGGTGGCAAATATGCCGTGTTTTTACATAACGGTTCATACGAACTACTTGGTGAGACCTATAAAAATATCGGTGATTGGATAGTTGAAAGTGGAGTAGAGTTAAGAGATGAACCTCAGATTCATAAATATCTTGATCTTGATCCAAGAGAAGTTGAACCAAAAAACTTAAAAACTGAAATCTATATACCTATTAGCTACTTGGTCATAAGATAGTATGATAAAGATAGGGGTCGAGTGATAATGATAACCTATCCTCTTGATAGGAATGCACGCGAGAGTTTATAAAACTTTATATATAATGGTTATTAGAGAAATGGTTAGGTGACAAAAGGATCTGATTTGCGCAATAAGATACTTTAGCAAGGAATGTAAATGATTAGTTTGAGTGACAGAAGAGACTATTTCAATCGATATCTTTCAAAATTAGAAGGTGCAGATAGACGTAATGATATTAAGGGACTTGCAAATACATGCCCCTCTTGTGGTTACCCAACTTTAAATGAGAGATGTGCATGGCACATTTGTTCTATTTGTTTTTGGGAAGACGATGGACAAGATGATAAAGATGCTGACAAAGTTTGCGGTGGACCGAATTCAGATTATTCATTAACTCAACATAGAAGCGAATGGGAGAAAAATCTAAATGAAATCAAAAAGATGAATTCTGAGGTAGGAAAACATTTAAGGCGAATTGATGAACTAATTAATTTAGATAATAAATCGGATATTCCAGAGATACTTGATTTGGTAAAAAATATTTCAGACTGGTTTCTCAATGAAAGACTCAGTAAGGGTAAAAATGCAAAAATTGTTTAAATTTGTTCTTTTATTACTTATATCAAATTTTTTAATGGCAGGTAATATTTATGATAAGCAACACAACGAGCCTTTAACCACAAAAATAAGTTCAAGTGATCCAGAATGGATAAAGTCAGTTCAAAATGCACAGAAAACATTAAATATTTTTTTAAAGTTATATCAAGAATATAAAGACACAGAAGGTGTGTCTTTTTTAATAAAAGTACCACTTAAATATGGTAATAATACATCTCATTTTTGGTACATCTTTAAAGGAAGAAAAAACAATAAACTATGTGGTAAATATTTCGAATTACCTAAAGAACTTATGAAATATAAAAATATTCAGGTTGACGATAAAGAAGTTGAAGACTGGATGATAAATGATCATGGGCATTTATATGGAGGTTATTCTCTTCGTTTACAAAGGAAAAGATTACCAGAAGATGAAAGAAAAAGTTTTGATAAATATATAGGTATCAAAGTTTATGAAAATAATGATTTATTGAAGTGACATGTTCTAAATGTACATATCGAAAAGTAAAAAGGATACCATCGCTGATTTAATAAATAAATCAAACAGCTATGATGGTTATGTTCGTGAAAAAGCTGTTCATCAATTAGGTTTAAATGGAGATAGTACGGCTATACCGGAACTTTTAATTAGAGTGAATGATTGGGTTTATGAGGTTCGAGAAGCTGCAAAAAATTCTTTAGATAAACTATTGGTATATGAAAATTCACAAGCTTTTGTAATGAATCTTCCTAACATATATAAACTACAAGAATATAAGCGTGAAAATCATACATCTTTAATTTTAAAAATAGTGAATTTTTTACTTCAAGCTGAAAATAATAAGTATCTTATTGAAGCGATTGATAGTGAAAACACCTTTGTTGCAAGAATTTCATGCAAACTTTGTTTAGAACACAATCTTATAAGCAAAGAAGAGCTATTAGAAAAAAGTTTTTCAAGTAGCGATGTTGTGATAAAAGCATTAGCATCTGAATTATTATCTAAATTTGACGATCATAGTTTAGAGTACTTTTTAAACAAAGCCATAAATGATAAGTACATGCCACTAAGAAGAGAAGCCTTTCAAATATATTTAAGAAAATATCCAAAAATAGGTTTAACTATCGCAAATGATTTTTTATTTGATAAACATTATGCGATACGTGAAATTGCAATTAAATATTTACAAGAGAATAATACAAATATTGAAGAGATATTGAGTGATGTTTTAATAGCAAATACAGATTCAATATTAAAGTTACGATGTTCTATTTATGGACTTGCCGAAATCAACTCAAAAAAATCTATAGCTATTATAGAGAGATTTATGGATCATAAAATGCCTAGTATTAGAAAAGCCTGTATTCAATCGTTATCATCACTTCTAGGGGAAGCTTCAAAAGAATATTTATTAGTTGGATTAAAAGACAAGTCTCCTAATGTTGCTAAAGAGACCTCTCGTATTATTAATAAACTTAAAATAGAGATGGAGATAGCAGATATTTTAGAAGTTTGTGAAAAATTTATTTACACTCATACAATTCCAGTATGTTTAAATAGCGTTCAAAATATAAATAAATGGAACAGATTGATATTACTTCTAAAGCTATTTACAAGCCCTATAATCGAAAATTTAAGAAAACAAGGTGTATTAGAAGATGAAGTACGAATGTGGAATTTAAAATTTAATAAAACTAGTATTCAACCCACATCAACGCAAATTAGTCAAATTGTTTCTCAATACGATAAAGGCCGTAAATTATTTACAAAATATGTATCTCAATCAATAGAGTTTACAATTAGAACTTTTAAATAACCACTAAAAGGTATCAAAAATTATAGGGGTCAGGTAACAATAACAACCCATCCTCTTGATCGGAATGCATACAAGAGCTTATAAAACTTTATATATAATGGTTGTTGAATAAATAGTTGGGCAAAGGAAAATAAGTTGGTAACAGAAAATTCAAAATCTGCATTCGTGACAGTATTAGCTTGGATAGGAATCGTATTTTCAGGATTTGGAACTTTTATTACTATCGTACAAAATATCA
>JARROQ010000001.1:0-37995 GCA_037383745.1 Sulfurovaceae bacterium | reverse complement strand
ATGCGAACATTTACAGCACTTAGAAGATATGCACTTACTTATGATGAGTTAGCCAAAAAGATAGTAGAGATAGAAAGTAGGGTGAGCGATAGTGAAAAAAGAGATCAAAAAATTATCGAGATTATAAATCAGCTTATGAGTGATTCGCCACAAGAGCCTTGCAAGATAGGATTTATCAAAGACACAAAATAGTGCACGTCATCCTGGACTTGTTTCAGGATCTAACTTGAGGTGTCAATTTGTCGCCTCAAGTATCTGTGAACTCGAAAACTAAACTAGGCATAAATATGACAATATGAAATATTTAATAACAACGAGCAGCTATTTTTGTATAATTAAACAAGAAGATTGATCAACAAGGCATCACAATGAGCAAACAGACTATCAAGTGTCCAAATTGCGGCACTCAAATCGACATCGATGAGATATTTTATCATCAGATAGAAGAGAAGTTCAAGCAGGAGCATCTCGCCAAAGAGAAGCAATTGCGCGAGGAGATAGAGGCAAAACGCAAAGAGTATAAAGATCATCTCGATGAGCTAAAACGCCGTGAAGAGGAGTTTAAGAGTGAGCAAGAGCGCTTTGAAGACAAGCTCAAAGATGCCACGCAAAAGCAGTTACGTTTAGAGAAAGAGAAGCTACGCGAGGCGCTCAAAGCAGAAGCAGTCGCAGAGCAGGGTGCCGTGATCGAGACACTCAAAAAAGAGATAGAAGCCAAAAGCAAAGAGGTCGTGGAGCTTAACAATGCCAAAGCTGAGATCGAGCGACTCAAACGCGCCAATGATGAGGCAGTCTCCAAAGCCAAAGTCGAAGCGGAGATCGAGCTATCGAAACAACTCCAAGCAGAAAAAGAGAAGATACAAAAAGAGGCGCTTTTATCCAATGAGTTGAAACTCAAAGAGAAAGATAAACAACTCGAAGATCAAAAGCGACTCATAGAAGAGATGAAACGCAAATCAGAGCAAGGGAGCATGCAGCTCCAAGGTGAAGTGCAAGAGCTTGTTATCGAAGATTGGCTCAGTGCGCAATTTCCTTTCGATAGCATCAGCGAGGTTAAAAAGGGAGCGTTTGGGGCGGATTGTGTGCAGGTAGTCAACACGAGAGAGCTGCACAATTGCGGTGTTATCTGCTATGAGAGTAAAAATGCCAAAGCATGGAGTGACGGGTGGATCGCTAAGTTCAAACAAGATATGCTTAAAGCAAATGCAGATATAGGGGTCTTTGTCACTTCTGTCTATCCAAACGGTATGGAGCGCATGGGTTTTGTAGAGGGTGTGTGGGTATGTAGCCTAGAGGAGTTCAAAGGCTCTGCCGCGCTTCTTAGAGAGTCCCTTATCACTACGCACAAAGCGGTGCAAAAAGATGAGAATAGGGGCGATAAGATGAGCCTGCTTTACAACTATCTCACAAGCAATGAATTTGCGATGCAAATGCAAGCTATCGTCGATGGATTTATAACGATGCAAGATGAGCTTGAGCGCGAAAAACGCTCACTCAGTGCGAGCTGGAAACGACGCCAAAAGCTCATAGACGGGGTGCTCACAAATACAACCGAGATGTATGGCTCCTTGCAAGGCATCGCGGGCAATGCTTTAGCGCATATCAAATCCTTAGAGCTACCATATCTAGAAGAGGATGAGGGGTAGATTTATCGCATTTCTTCTAAAAGAGCTTTGCCTTTTTGAGATAAAAAAGGGTAAATCTGGAGTTCAAAAAGCATCTCTTTGGCTTCGTCGATAGACGCTTTTGAAACGGTGTCATAAGTAGAGGTAAAGACTTGCCAGTATGCCGAGATGAACCAGTGCAGTTTAGCGCGTTTTGTGATCTGCTCTTTAGGGATATTTTCGAGTATCTCTTCTTGAATGAGAAATTTGATAAGTGACTCTATCTGCACAATGCGTCGTGCTTGATTGGCTGTAAATATATCTTTTAACTTGACATCAAATGCCATCAACACAGCCGCATCACGCATCAAGAAACGATACTCCCAAAAGAGCTCGGTGTATTTATCAAACATCTCATGCAACTCTTTGAGTGGGTTTGTACTGCTTAGGATATACTCAAAGCTTTGATATGATTCAAATGTTTGCGACATATCAGCATATATTTCTCGAATAATCTCTTCTTTATTTTTATAATGATAATAGAGATTCCCAGGCGATATGCCAAGCTCTTTGGCATGGTCAAATTATAGCATTATAGAGTATAAACTCTAAGCTATCTCATAAAATTAGAGTAAATACTCTAATTTTAAGTTGTATCTCATGAAAATTGGCATAAGATTTGTAAAAACAGAAGGAGAGATGATGTCACAAGCCATACCAGGCGGAGGGTTGCCAAAGTTTGAACGATTTTATATCAAGACATTTCTTATCCCTATGACTAGATATATTTTCACATGGGATTTGGCTTTGAAGCTCTTCAATAAAGAAGCTAAAAAGATAGAAAAGATTGTCACACACATCAAGAGAGAAGATTTGCAAAAACGCGTTAAGATAGGGCGTGTATTTGGCATCGAGGAGCACAGTAGAGACTACTCTATCAATATGACGCTCGAACATCTAATCATAGCAGGAACAGGCGTGATGGGGATCATCTATACACTTTCACAAGAGAAAAGATTTGACAAAGAGGTGACTATCCAAGGGGTAAAACCGCACGCCAATGAAGCCGACACACTAGACGCATTTGTAAAATTTACAGAAAAATATACAGCGTTTATAGACGCTCTACCAAAGAAAAAATCGCTCATGAAACACCAGCATCCGTGGTTCGTCGAGTTCAATAACTTCGAATGGAGTGTCTTTATGTTTATCCATACATTTGTACATAGGAGACAGATTGAGGCGATAGCCAAGATGCTTAGAAGATAAAACAGAGTGGCATACCCCGCTATTCTTTTTGATATAATTATCACCATAATCTAAGACAATAAAGAGGGTAAGATGAAACATACATTGCTGCTCATCGGTAGTGCGCTTATAGTATCGCAGTGTGCGGCAAGTCCAAACAAAGCTTTTGATGAAGATATGAGTTTGCTTGAACCTGCTGTTGCCAAACTCACTGCTACTATCCAAAGCAGGGTAGATGATGAAAACTTTGATGCCAATATCACTGATGAGGAGCTTTTGAAACTTGCAATCAAAGAAGATGAGTCTTTGATTGATCCATTTTATGATCATTATAGTATCAAGATATCGCGAGAGAAAAAACATGCCATTGTGATGATTTGCACAGAGGATGAGCGGTATGCTCTTTTTGAAGATCTTGGATGTACTGATGAGGTGGATATGGGGTATTGGATACTCAAAAACCCACCGTCATGTGATTTTCAGTTGTCTGCTAAATGGTGTGAGGATAGCAATATCACGAATGGGGTGAGCGTGGATGTGGAGGATGGAAATAGTTCGAGATGATTTTATGACAATATGACATATTTATAAACCTCTATATAGTTTTTAGATAAGATTATAAAATAAAATCGAAAAGAGGGGAATGTATGTCAAATATTATCCAAGCTTTTTTAAACATTGCAAATCGTGCAAATTATGAACTTCTTTCAAGCGAAAGCGGAAGAAATAGAGTAAATAGTGTTGGAAAAGGTTTGGAAGTATTTGTACAAGATGCTTTTGCAGGCACTTTCGCATGCGCCAATGAAGCTGAGAGATTATCAAGATTAGAAGAGACTTTTTCATATCAAGGTAATCAAAACAATCCACCGGATTTAATCTTGAAAAATAGTGATGCTATTGAAGTCAAGAAGCTTCAGTCAAAAAGTTCAGCTATTGCTCTTAACAGTTCTTATCCAAAAGCTAAACTCTATAGAACAAGCAAGATGGCTACTAAAGCTTGTATGGAGTGTGATGGTGGAGATTGGGTTGATAAAGATATCATCTATGCTGTCGGATATACTGACGATAGCAGGTTAAAATCACTCTATTTGGTGTATGGAGATTGTTTTTGTGCCGATAGTGAAGTATATGAGAGGATAAAAAATATCATAGCCGATGGGGTCAATAGTATTTCGGATATAGAGTTTACACAGACGAAAGAACTAGGTAAGGTGAAAAAAGTTGACCCGCTTGGCATTACTGATCTACGTATACGAGGTATGTGGCATATTGATAATCCAAATAAGATATTTGATTATGTTTATCATTATGATGCTGAGCGTGATTTTCAACTTATCTGCTTGATGAAATTGGACAAGTATAATAGTTTGCCATCAGCAGATAGAGAAGCGGTGGAGAATCGCTCAAATGTGAGTGTGAGTGATGTGAGGATAAAAAATCCAAATAATCCTGTGCAATTGGTGGATGCTAAGTTGTTGGTGTCTAAAGCATAAAGGAAATATTGATATGTATCTAAAAAATATTGCAATCAAAAATATAGGACCGATAGAAGAGCTTTCTGTTGAGCTGCCTTTTAAAGAAAATGGTAATCCAAAACCTATCATTTTTGTTGGTGAAAATGGATCTGGGAAAACAATTCTACAATCTCAAATAATTGATGCCTTTTATGAAATTGGTGGAAGTATATTTAATGATATAAAAATTTCTCAGGGTATAAATCATAAATATTTTAAAATTTCTGGTGGAATGAATCTACAGATTGGGAAAAACAAAGGGTTTTCAGCATTACAGTTTGAAGAAGATGCTGACAAAGTAGCATACCTGGATAAAGTTGGAGACATTACTTTGGAAATAATTAAAGAGTCTATTTCAACTTTTAGTCTGTCTCCAAAGAATAAAGAAAATGAAAAATTAGTTACAAATTTGAATGATACGCTTAAGAAAAAAGTAGAAAATAGTTGGATTAATGGAGCTTATTTTTATCAACCCGCATATCGATACGAGGAACCATTTTGGAAAGTTGAGGACTTTAAGCATGAATCAAATTTCTCAGATACAAAAAGGTATAGTGGAAAGTTAAAAAAAGAGGTAGAAATAGTATCTTCAAATCAAGAAAATAAGCAGTTTATCTTAGATTTAATTTTAGATTATACATTAAGCCAACTAAATATAAATTCATTAATTGGCAATAATGCTCAAGAAAGTTTACAAAATCCAACCATTGTTTCTCAAGTTCAAATAATAGCATTTGATTTAATATTATGGCATAACATTAATGAAATTCTAAAAAAAGTTAAACAAAAACAGAAGATAGAATTTCATATAGGTCAAAGAGGGGAAAGTAGAGTTGGAATACTGGATAAAGATACAAATAGTTTGCTACCCATAAATAACCTTTCTCTTGGGGAATCTGTTTTATTAAATTTATTTATAAATATTGTAAGACACTCTTGTCAATATCGTTCAAAGCCTTTAAGTGAAATTGTTGGTGTTGTTGCGATTGATGAGGTAGATATTCATCTGCATACTGATTTGCAAAATTCAGTATTGCCACAATTAATAAAATTATTTCCGAAAATTCAATTTATTATTACCACTCATTCCCCTTTGTTTTTGCTTGGAATGAAAAAAACTTTTGGAGAAGAAAATTTTGAGATTAGAAATATGCCAAAAGGTGAATTAATAACAACAGAAAGGTTTTCTGAATTTGAAAATGCCTATAATATTTTAAAAGAAACAGAAAAATTTGAAGATGAAGTAAAAACAAAGGTTATTGCCAATAATAAGCCAATTGTTTATGTGGAAGGTCCGACAGATGTGTTATATATCAAAAAGGCATACGAATTATACGAAAAAACTTGTGATGGTTTTGAAGTTGAAATTATAGGAGAAAAAACAGATTCCGGAACAAAAAATTCAAATAATAAAGCATTATCTAATGCTCAAAAATTACTTAGCACAAATTTAAACTTATTAAAGCAAAAAGTAATTTTATTAAATGATCCAGAAGAATCTATTGAAGAAAAGGACTATGACGAACTTTTATACATAAGAAAAATTCCGCAATTTACAGAAAATCCTTTACAAAAAGGGATAGAAAATCTTTTTGAACAAGATTTTATAAATAAAGTTGAAACTGAATTTTCAAATGATTTCAGCTATCTAATGAAAGCCGGAAATAAAAAGAATTTTAAAATTGATGGTAATAAGCAAAATATTTGTGATTGGATCTGTACCAATGGAGTAAAAAAAGATTTCAAAAATTTTAAAACAATATTTGATATTATAGAAAAATGCTTGGGTGATAAATGATGAACATAATATCTTTATTTAGTGGTGCAGGTGGGCTTGATCTTGGTTTTCATAAAGCAGGGTTTAAAACCATTTTTGCAAACGAATACGACAAAGACATTTGGGAGACATTTGAAAAAAACTTTACGCATGCAACATTAGACAGAAGAAGTGTTGTCGATATCTCATCAGATGAGATCCCCGATGCTATAGGGCTTATCGGTGGCCCACCATGTCAGAGTTGGAGTGAAGCGGGGGCTTTAAGAGGCATTGATGATCACAGGGGACAACTGTTTTTTGAGTTTATACGAATACTTAGGGATAAAAAACCTCTATTCTTTTTGGCTGAAAATGTATCGGGTATGCTAGCAGGCAGACACAGAGAAGCACTCTCTAATATCAAAAAACACTTTGAAGAGAGCGGGTATGTTTTGTCTATGGAGCTTTTAAATGCACATGATTATCAAGTGCCTCAAGATAGAAAAAGACTTTTCTTTGTGGGTTATAGAAAAGATTTGGGATTGAAATTTGAATTTCCAAAACCAAAAGAGAAAAAAAGATTTTTAAAAGATGTTATTTGGGATTTAAAAGACAATGTATTGCCTGCAAAAGTGAAAAATTATACAAACGGTAATGATTGTTTAGTTGTAAATCATGAATATGCCATAGGCAGTTTTTCAACGATTTTCATGTCGAGAAATAGGGTAAGAAATTGGGATGAGCCGTCATTTACTATACAAGCAGGCGGCAGACATGCCCCTATCCATCCACAAGCTCCAAAGATGAAGTTTATAGAGCAAAATAAGCGTATTTTTATAGAAGATAAAGAACATCTTTATAGACGACTTAGCGTGAGGGAGTGCGCGCGTATCCAAACTTTTCCTGATGAGCACAGATTTTACTACTCTAATGTCATGGCAGGGTATAAAATGGTTGGTAATGCCGTACCACCATATCTAGCTTATCATCTAGCTAAAAAGATATATGAGGATATGAAAAGTATTGGAGTAGATGTGGCGGCATCGTAATAAACAATGCCATAAGAAAATAGATATTTCTGACGCAATAAACACTCAATATTCACACCAATCTAAGTGACTTTTGGTAAGATACTCAAAACCAAAAAGGAACACTCATGGCACATATACCACTTCCCGAATTTGAAGAGATGGATTCCCAGATCCAAGAGATCGCGCGCCCTATCCTAGAAAAGACGGGGACACTCGGGGATATATTTAAACTGCTTGCGATTCGTAAAGATATCTTTCTCGCAACGGATAACATGGTTCAAGCCTATCTGCTTGCTGAGACTGAACTCTCTTATGACATCAAAGAGAGCATCGCGCTTCTCGTCTCCAAAGAGAATGGCTGTAAGATGTGCGTGGATGTGCACAAAAATATCGCCAAGATGTTAGGCCTCAGCGAAGAGCGTATAGAGGAGATACTCGGTGGTATCGATGCGATGCACTCAAGTGATGCCGAAAAAGAATTGCTTCGATTTTGCATCCGAGCTTCCGGGAAAGATAACTACAAGATACTCAAAGAGGATTTGCAGCATCTCATGGCGCTTGGTTATAGTAAAAGTCAACTCATAGAAGCGGTGGCAATCACCGGATATTTCAATTATATCAACACGCTCTCCAATGTGTTTGGACTCTCTCAGTAATATTCGTGAAATAATTTGTGCTATAATAGTTCAAAAAATAAGGAGGAGCCATGGGCGTAGAAAAGAGACAAAAAACCACGCAAGAGCGTATAGAACGCATCTTTAAAATGGCACAAGGGCATTTCGGTGAAGTACGATTTGTCGGTGTAAAACTGCACGATAAGATAGGCTGGGTAGCAAAGATACAATTTGATGAATTTGAGAGTCTTATGGCAGAGGGTGCAGACGCGGATGATGCGCTCAGAAACTTGCGAAAAAGAGTACGGAAAATCATCGATCGATACAATTTGGTGTAGTATGGAAAAAAATATCATCCTCATAGGCTTTATGGGTGTCGGCAAAGGAAGTACCGCGAGGGACTTTGCAAAAAAGTATGGTGTCTATAACATCGATACCGATGATCTCATAGAATCAAAGACCAATAGAGAGATCGCAAGGCTATTTAAAAAGCATGGCGAAGAGTATTTTAGAGCTTTAGAGCAAGAGACGGCTAACTGGATACAAGCCAATGTTAAAGGCACACTCATTAGCTGTGGCGGTGGATTTTACAAAGTTAAAAATATCAAAAAGCTCGGCAAGGTAGTGCTGCTTGATGCTCCCTTTGAGTGGATATACGATAGACTCAAGAGTGCTAAAAATGCTCAAGCAAAACTTGCTAAGCGACCGCTTTTCGCAAAGATAAAAGAGGCAAAGAAACTCTATGAGCAAAGAGTGAGCGAATACAAAAAAGTAGCTGATGTGATCGTGAGTGTCGATAAGCTGAGTCAAAAAGAGGTTTTAGAAGAGATAGCCAAGGCGGGCGGAATCAAGTAATAAAGTGAACCTTATAGCCTCGTTTTATCCTAATTGGTTATAATTTCACAAATTTCCACAAGAGAAGACATGGACGATATATTTGAGGACTATTTAAGATCGCATTTGCCAAAAGTCGAAAGCTTTCATCCGCACTATGAGAGTGCACTTGGCGATATGCTTTTAGCGGGGGGAAAACGCTTTAGACCGGCACTTTTGCTCTCGGTCGTCAAAGCGTATGAGCCACTGCTTGTTGACTCTGCTCTACCTGTCGCACTCGCTCTTGAGATGTTTCATACCTATTCACTCATCCATGATGATATGCCTGCTATGGATGATGCTGAACTTCGTAGAGGTCACAAAACCCTCCATGTACGCTATGATGAAACCACAGCCGTCCTTGTCGGCGATGCACTCAATACCGATGCTTTTTTACTCATAGCCCAAGCACCGCTTAGAGCTGATGTGCGCATAAAACTTGTCGAACTCTTAGCACTCAACGGTGGCTCGCAAGGGATGGTCTTGGGACAAGCGCTTGATTGTTACTTTGAAAATAAACCCCTTGCACTCGAGCAGATAGAGTTTCTTCATACCAATAAAACTGCCAAACTTATAGCCGCGAGTCTTATGATGGGTGCACTCATCGCGGATTTGGAGAAGAGTGTGCAAGAGGCGCTCTATGCATTTGGGATCGATCTTGGAGTTTTGTTTCAAGTGCAAGATGACATCATCGATGTAACACAGAGCGAGCAAGAAGCGGGCAAAACGACTAATAACGATGAAGATAAAAATAGCTTTGTCAAGCTTTTAGGACTTGATGAGAGCATACGCTACGCTGATGCTTTAGCAGATGATTTGAGTAGCAGATTTGAGCGCTTTGATGCGCCACTCAAAGAGGCTTTGGGTACACTTGTAAAAAGTTATCTCTATAGACATAAAAATTAAACTCACAACAAAGGAAATAAAGATGCCAAACTCCCCCGAAAATCAGATGCGAAGAAAGATGGCAAATACCATTCGATTTTTAGCTGCCGATATGGTGCAAGGTGCCAATAGTGGACACCCGGGAGCACCTATGGGGCTTGCCGATATCGCTGTGGTTTTGAGTGAACATCTTCGTCACAATCCTGCAAATCCAAAGTGGCTGGGTCGCGATAGACTTGTCTTCTCAGGTGGGCACGCTTCAGCGCTCATCTACTCACTATTGCATCTGTGGGGCTATGATGTGAGCTTGGATGATTTGAAAAATTTCCGTCAGCTTGATAGTAAAACTCCGGGACACCCTGAGTATGGACACACACCGGGTATCGAGATCACGACGGGACCTTTAGGCCAAGGGATTGCTAACGCAGTTGGTTTTGCTATGGCACAAGCTTACACGGCAAATCAAGTCAATAGCGAGACATGCAAGCTCATCGATCATAAGGTCTATTGTCTCTGTGGGGACGGTGATTTGCAAGAGGGGATCAGCTATGAAGCATGTGCACTTGCAGGGCATTTGGGACTCAAAGATCTGATCTTGATCTATGATAGCAACTCCATCACCATAGAGGGCGATACAAGCATCGCTTGGAGTGAAGATGTAAGCGCGAGATTTGCAGCGCAAAACTGGAATGTTATCAATGTCAATGGGCACTGCTATAACGAGGTAGACACAGCATTGAATGATGCAAAGAGTGCGGATAGACCGACTATCATCATCGCAAATACCATCATAGGACGCGGTGCTGAGGGCTTAGAGGGGAGTCATGAGACGCATGGCGCTCCACTTGGTGTTGATGTCATCAAAAGTTCAAAATCAAAAGCCGGATTTAACCCTGATGAGAGCTTTGAGATAGCCGAAGATGTACTGCTTCGATTTAGATGTGCGCTTGAGCTTGGAGAGATGCGTGAAAAAGAGTGGATTCATAGTCAAAAAGAGGCGCCACTCATAGAGCAAAATGAAGCGCTTAGAAGACTTCTTGAACCAAACATTAGCGCTATAGAGTTTCCTGATTTTAGCAGTGAAACGGCAGTGGCTACAAGAGATAGTAACGGCAAGATCATTAACGCTATAGCCAAAGCAGTTCCAAGTTTCATCGGAGGTTCTGCCGACCTTGCCCCTTCAAATAAGAGTGAGCTCAAAGATATGGGTGATTTTCCAAAAGGACGCAACATCCACTTTGGTATCCGTGAGCACTCCATGGCGGCTATCACGAACGCGATGGCACTCTATGGGACGGTTATTCCTTTTAATGCAACCTTCTTTGTCTTTAGTGATTATATGAAACCAAGTGCGAGGATAGCGGCACTTAGCGGCATCCAAAATTTCTTTATCTGGACGCATGACAGCATCGGTGTAGGCGAAGATGGCCCGACGCATGAACCCATAGAGCAACTTAGTCAATTTAGAGCATTGCCAAACTTTTATGTATGGCGTCCTGCGGATGCCCATGAAAATGTCGAGGCATGGAAAAGTGCTTTAGAGATGAAAGCGCCGAGTGCATTTGTGTTAAGTCGACAAAAATTGCCGATGATAAGCGGTAGTAGTGCTTATGGTAGTGCAGGGGATGGGGCATATCTGCTAGTAGAAAAGAGTGATGCTAAAGTCACTTTAATGGCGAGCGGGAGTGAAGTGGGTATCGCTTTGGATGCAGCCAAAGAGCTTGAAGCAAAAGGGATACAAGCCAATGTGGTCTCTGTGCCGTGTCTAGATCTTTTCAATGAGCAAGATAGCGTCTATAAAGAGAGAGTCATCAATAAAGATACAAAAGTACTCGCGATCGAGGCGGCCAATGCGAGTGAGTATTATAGATATGCCGATGATGTGCTTGGTATGACAGGCTTTGGAGCAAGTGCACCGGCAGATAAACTCTTTGTGAAGTTTGGCTTCACGGCTGAGAATATCGCCAAAAGAGCAGCTGCATTATTGCGATAAAGAGACTCCAAGAAAGAGTGATAGATGTATAAAATTATCACTCTTTCATTCATCCTCCTAGCTTCTTCGTTATATGGTGATGAGAGTATCTGTTATGGCACAACTTCCAAGGGAAGATTGGAAAATGGTGTCCAGCTTCCAATGAGTGGCGAAAACTTCACAAACTATAGTATGGTTGGAGTCTTATCCGGCAGGACATATGTTCACTCTAAAGTAAGAGACATCGTAGCAGCAGCCTATAAAGCACTTGAAGTATCTATGCCAAACAGAGTCTATAAGTATGCCGAAACGGGGCACAAGGAAGGCGGCTCATTGTATCCGCACAAAACACATCAAAACGGTCTCTCGGTAGATTTTATGGTGCCTGTTAAAAATGAAGCAGGCATTTCGGTTCACTTACCTACAAACCCTCTCAATAAATTTGGTTATGACATCGAGTTTGACTCAAAAGGTCATTATGATGAATATACGATTGACTATGAGGCGATGGCAGCACATATAGTAAGTTTGCATAAAGAGGCTCAAAAAGCAGGTGTGAAGATATGGAGAGTGATATTTGATCCGAAATTACAAAAGTATCTTTTTGCAACAAAACAGGGCGATTATCTCAAAAGAAATATCAATTTTTCCAAAAAAAGATCATGGGTGCGCCATGATGAGCACTATCATGTGGATTTTATAGTTCCATGTAGAAAAGAGTAATGGTGCTTAGTTGTTCCTTGGCCGCAACTTATATCTCTCTGTCCATGGAACAAATATGAAATGGTACTTAATGGGAAAGAGAGAACCTTAATGAGCTTTTATCTCGCAGAGTTGTTTAATTTTATCTTTCCCTTTTTGAATAATTTTTTCTTGCTCTAATATTTTTTTATTCCATTCATCACATTTGGCTTTATTGATATTGTTGCATTCTAAAACTGAATCATTATCCAGATCATTTTCATATAAATTATATAGTTCGTTATCAAATTCTCTACATATAGAGGAATACTCTTCAATATCTTTTAAATCCCCTATATAGTAAAAAAATCCTCTTATGTTACTAAATAACATCGTGTGTAAAAATTTAGTATTATTATTTTCATGCGCTTTATAATACATGGCATCAAGTTTTGTTAAATTCACATGGAAGTTTCTATTTATTTTTTTGGATGTAATATATGATGCAATAGAGTTTGTTATCAACAAAAGAAAGATGAAAAATAATGTAATTTTAATTTTTTTCCTAGTTTCCTTGCTCTCATTTTGATAGCCGTATAAGTATAGCGTTATATAAGCAGGCAAGAAAGATATTATAGACAATAGTAAAAATGCTACTAAGATGTAAAATTTTCCATTAGTAATGAAGTCATATAATGATTCGGTAAAAAAATAGTAAATTTCCCAAACGATGATCACAAATAGATAAAATTGCCAAAACTTTTTGTTAAATATGTTCTTATCAAAAGCGTACCCATAGACCCCAATAAGAACTATAGACCATAAAAGGTAGTTAATGAAATCTTTAATTTCATCTATATCTGTATGAGTACCTTTTATAATTTTTAAATAGAAGAATCCTAATATAAATAGAACGAGATAGATTTTTACAAAGAGCTTAAACTTCATTATCATTTCCTCTTAGAAGATTATGAAATTATAACGTAATGAAAAATACCTTCTAGTATTAACTCAAAAGCGCTTTGACTCCCGCTTCATCGATAAGTTCTTTTTCATACTTCACAACACCCATCTTCTCATTTTCATTGATATAGACTTCAAATATCGCAGGGTTATCATTGAGTTGCATAATCTTCTCTCGCCCAAAAGTATCAAGTGAAAAATAGGCATTGGCTCTTGCGTGGGGATCGTTCATGCGAATAGTCCAAAAAAGCCATATAAGACAAAGTACTATGACAAAAAGAGCCAGTATCTCACGATTGAAATGCTGCATAATCCAGCCGGCTAGAAGCCCGCCCGAGAAGATACCCGCATACGAAAATGTGTTTGCAACACCAAGCGCTGCGCCTTTTTGATGCACTCTGGCAAATTTACTAACATAGCTTTGCAGGAGTGGTTCAAACATATTGAAACCTACAAAAAAGAGCACAACACCTACGATGAAGATGATTGCATTGTGGCTAAAGCCCATAGCCATAAATCCCAGGAGTATGGAGACGATAGAGACGATAAACACCAGCTTTCCTTTGGCATATTTCTCTCCAAATACCGCCGCAGGTCCCATAGCAAGGATACCAAATATCACAGCAGGCACATAGACTTTCCAAAGCTCGGGTCTGCTCCAACCAAAACCGTCTTCTTTGATGCCGTGCGTCATAACGATAGGGATGATAAAAAATGCCATCGTCATGATAGAGGAGTGAAAAAGAAAAGTGATATACATCTGCACAAGTGATTTGTCTTGAAATACATCTCTTGTTTTGATCTTGATATTGTCATAACTGTGGATGATTTTCGGAGCTTCGGGTACCATAGTAAAGAGGATTACGATGGCTCCGAGTGCTAAAAGAGCTGTAAGCCAAAAGAGCTTATCGATGCCATAATGTCCACCGATGAGAGGGGCGATGATCATAGCTGCAGAAAAGCTTAGAGCGATCACGCCACCCATGATAGCCATAGCATGAGAGCGTTGCTCTTCTTTGACAAGATCACTAATCATAGCACTCACAACGGCACCGATAGCGCCCGCACCTTGCAAGAATCTCCCTAAGATAAGCATATAGATATGTTCACTCAGAGCACAGATAATGGAGCCGATTATAAATATCAGAAGACCGATAAAAAGTGTTTTCTTACGACCAATCTTATCGCTCATCGCTCCAAACGGAACTTGAAAGATCATCTGTGTAAAAGCATAGCTACCAACAACCGCTCCGGCTAAAACGGGGGTTGCATCGTCCATTTGCAGTGCATAGACTGAAAGGACAGGGAGGACAACAAAAAGTCCAAAGAACCTTAAGCCGATAATGAGGCTTAGAGGAAAGGTCTGTTTCAACATTTTCATACCTTAGCTTGGATAAAATCGGTCTCAATTATAGTGAGTTAATATTGAGGGAAAGTTTAAAATGAAAATTGTGCTAGCCACTTCAAACAGAGGAAAGATACGGGAGTTTAATCGCTTTTTTGATGATGAAATTATCGCCTATAGTGACCTCATGACTCCATTTGAGATCATAGAAGATGGAGAGACATTCGCACAAAATGCGCTCATTAAAGCACGCGCAATCTCAAAAAAACTTGGCAGTGAGTACATCGTACTCGCAGATGATAGCGGTATCAGTGTGCCATTACTCGGTGGGGCACCTGGGATCTATAGTGCCAGATTTGCAGGCGTTGATGCAAGTGATGGCGATAATATGTGTTTTCTTATAGATAAGCTCAAAGAGCAAGGCGCTGCACAGGCCTCTGCATTTTATACCGCAGCGATCGCACTTGTGTGCAATGAGGGCGAATTTGTCACGCACGGCTGGATGCATGGAGATGTGATCGATGAGGCTAGGGGCGAGGGTGGTTTTGGGTATGATCCGATGTTTATTCCACTTGGATTTGATAAAACGCTTGGCGAACTAGATGAGATGGTCAAAAAAGAGTTTTCGCACCGCTCGAAAGCATTGCAATTGATGCAGCCGATACTAGAGATGTTAAAGGATAAGCAATGACAAAAGAGCAATTTATAGCAGATATTCAAAGAGTGTATGATGAGTTGAGTGCACGGCAAGCAGTGCTCAATGACTACTTCAAACTCACACATGCCAAGCATCAAGAAGCCGATGAGGTCGTGGAGGATTTTTTAGCTTCCATTGGACTAAAAAGAGATGCAGAGAGTACGATGGCAGCACTCGTGCGTATCGTGAACCTCAGAGAAGATGCGCTCGAGCAAGTACTTCTTAAAAGTGAGCATGATTCGGGTGAGGTTATAGAGAAAAAAGAGTTAGCCTATGAGTGGGTGAGCCGTTTTCACACCAAAAGGCATAAAGAATTTTTGGCATGGATAGAGCAAAATGATCTCTTAACCCCTTTCTATAGAGCGCTCCTTTGGGGTGTGCATAGTGTTGGCGAGAGTATCAATAGATGGCAAGTGAGTTGGAATCGTCATATCCTCTGCAAAATCAATCCTTCATTACTTCAAAAGTTTGAAGGTGATAGTAAGGCAGTGATGGAGTATCTGCATGAACATAGTCTCTTTGATATGGATAATCTAGGGGTTATCAGCGATCGCTCTTACTCTGTTTTGGACGAAGATGAGCATGGGAAACATAAGGTGCTAAGCTATGCTGCGGCTTTCAAAGATGAGGTTGCAGATGCCACAAAAAGACTTCAAGCACTTATCGATACGCTTTTGGTTTTAGAAGATACGGTATATGAGAAAAAAGAGGAGTGGATCGCTTATTTTAAGGCGATACAAAATGCTTTTAGTGAAAGCAGTGTTGCCGCTCTGCTTGCGCGTTGGCAAGATGTCGATAGAGCTTGGATGCATATCGATACACCGCTTCAAGTAGGCCATCCACTTGAGTATTATGAGGATCATTTTAGAAAAGCAGTGGCGCTGGAGTGGGATGTGCGCATCATCAACCCAAGATTGCAAAAAAATTCGCATACAAGAACCAATATCATCGGCTTTACCGACGCACTTGCAAAAGATATTGGTGCACTTGATGTAGCTTCAAAAAATATGGAGCAGGTTGCAAAAACACAGCTCTATATCGGGCAGCCGATGATCTATTATGGAGCGGAATTTAATGGGCTCTTTTCCGCTCAGGTCGTACCAAATGATAAGATTGTCTCAAGCAAATACGGCCACAAGATATTTGCTTTTTCTGATTTTGTTTTGGCCTCAAAAAAGGCAAAGCCTGTTATGAAGTTAGGGTTAGAGTTTTTTGGAGAGGCGTTTATACGCAAAAGTCGAGCATTTATAACACATGATGCACCTGCATGGCATGAGGTGTATGATATCTCTACGGTAGGCCATGAGTTTGGGCATATATTGTGGCTAGATGATGATAGCGAACGCGCGATGAATAGAAGTGGCGAGTTTAAAAATATCGAAGAGTTCAAAGCAACTACGGGTGGGCTGATGGCCTATTTTTATAATGAGAAGAGTGAGCTTAGAGAGCATATAATGGATGATTTGGTCTCAAGAGCCGTGGGGCTTATGTCGTGGAGAGAAGTGGGCGAGGTGTTGCCCTATTATTGCGAAGGACTCATTCATCTTGCACTCCTCTTTGAAGCCGGAGCGATAACTTAT
Organism: Sulfurovaceae bacterium; assembly: GCA_037383745.1. Classification (GTDB taxonomy): domain Bacteria; phylum Campylobacterota; class Campylobacteria; order Campylobacterales; family Sulfurovaceae; genus BN30871. The sequence goes on along the minus strand of JARROQ010000001.1, from coordinate 21,232 downwards.
GATGAGCAAATAGAGATCGATTATAGTAGTTATGAGGCACTCAAGAGAGTCTATAAAAGAGCCTATAGGAATCTTGCAAAACACTATATATCCAAAGCAGATGCTTCACTCTATCTTGAAGATTATGCCATGAAAGAAGCAGGAGTCTACCTGCCAAAAGATGAGAAAGTACGAGCATTTGTCGAGCACTACTATGCGAGATATAAAGCAATCGGTCAGCAAAGTGTCCACATCGAAGACATCTAACTCTTTTTGGGTATATAAAGAGTTAAAGTTAAAATAAGGCGTATAGACAAGAGAATATCTTTACCAATCTCTAATGAGCTTTGAGGTATAATATCTGCGATTTAAACATAACTACAAGGAAGAGAATGCTGCTCTTTACGCCCGGACCAACACCTGTACTTGAATCTGTCAGACAAGCGATGGCAACACCCACTATTCATCATAGAACACCCGAATTTGAAGCGATATTTTCGCAAGCAAGAGCATCGCTTTTTGAACTCTTTGGCATGGAAGAGAATGTCATGTTGTCTTCAAGTGGAACGGGAGCTATGCAAGCGTGTATACTCAATCTTTGTAAAAGCAAGATACTAACGATCAATGCCGGCAAATTTGGAGAGCGATTTGGAAAGATAGCCGATGCTTTATCTATCCCTAAAGTTGAGCTTTCCTATGAGTGGAATACGCCTGCTGACCCGATGGAAGTAAAAGAGGCATTGCTTCAAAATCCTGATATCGATGCGCTCGCTATCCAGATTAGTGAGAGTGCGGGCGGACTAAGACATCCCGTTGAAGAGATTGCTAAGATTGCCAAAGAGATCAATCCTCGTATCATGGTGATTGCCGATGGGATCACGGCAGTTGGTGTTGAGCCTATCGATGTGAGCAATATCGATGCCCTGATTGCAGGGAGCCAAAAGGCATTTATGTTGCCACCCGGACTTGCTATGATAGGACTTTCAAAAGATGCTGTTGCGACTATAGGTGAGGGGAGAGATTATTACTTTAATCTTGCAACTGAGATAAAAAATCAGCAAAAAAATACCACGGCATGGACAGCGGCAACAACGCTTATCATCGGCCTTAATGCGATGTTTGATGAGGTTAAAAAGAGTGGCGGGATCGCAGCGCTTTATAGCGATACTGAAAAAAGAGCCCAAGCTACTAGAGCATCACTTCGTGCCTTGGGCCTGGAGATATATCCAAGTTCTCCCGCACCCTCTATGAGTACGGTTATTGATGCGAATGCAGAAGAGATAAGAAAGATACTAAAAAGTAAATATCAAGTCAATATAGCAGGCGGACAAGATCATCTTAAAGGGAAGATATTTCGGATCAATCAGATGGGGCTTATCCCTGCGTATGAGATAGTTTGGGTGCTCAATGCGATTGAACTTGCACTTGATGAGCTTGGTCGAAGAGCATTTGACGGTGAAGCCTCACGCGTCTTCAATGAGGTCTATTTTAAAGGGGTATCGTCATGATATTTGAACACGAGATACCAAGTGGCTCAAAACTCTATTTTGGTAAAAGTGCAAAGATAAAAAGAGAGATCGAGGCAAAGGCGAGCACGCTTCTTGAGGAGCTTAGTTTTGAAGAGATAGTCACGCCGATATTTTCCTATCATCAGCACGATGCGTTTGATGATGTGAGTGAGCTTATCCGCCTCAATGATGCAGGCAATCACACCGTGACACTCAGAGCAGATTCAACGCCTGATGTTTTTAGGATAGCGACTAAAAGACTTGCAAGAAGTCAAGAGAATAAAAAGTGGTTCTATATCCAGCCGACTTTAGCCTTCCCGACAAAAGAGTGTTATCAGATCGGTGGCGAGATCATCGATGGAAGTTTTGAAGAGATTTTAAACGTTACGATGAAGATATTTGGAGAGATAAAGATCGAGCCGGTATTGCAAATAGCAAATATCAAGATACCGCAACTCCTACATGAAAAATATGGTGTCTCACTTCAAGCACTTAGGCTGATGCAGATCGAAAAGATATTGGACTCTAAGCACGCTTGGATCAAAGAGCTTGCGGCAATCCAATCTTTGGAAGACCTACAAGATACAAGCAAATATCCCAAAGATATAGCTGATGAGCTGGGTCTTATGCGTGAAAAGGCGAAAAAGATTACTTATGCTCATATCATCTTTTCCCCGCTCTATTATGCTAAGATGCGCTACTATAAATCTTTGATCTGTAGAATGTTTAGCGGAAATGCTCTCCTTGCTATGGGTGGAGAATACACTATAGAAGATACAAAAGCTGCGGGATTTGCTATCTATAGCGATGAGTGTATAGCGATGCGGTTAAGAACTTACGAGGAGATACATTGAGTAAAGCGGATATTATCGTCGGTCTGCAATGGGGCGACGAGGGAAAAGGAAAGATAGTCGATCATATGGCTAGCAAAAATGATTATGTTTGCAGATTTGCAGGCGGGCATAATGCGGGGCATACAATCGTTGTCGGAGAAAACACATATGCTTTACACTTGGTTCCTTCGGGAGTTTTGAGCAAAGAGACAAAAAATATCATAGGCAATGGCGTTGTCCTCTCTCCTAAAGATTTTATCGAGGAGTTGGTACAGTTTGAAGATTTGAGTGGAAGGCTTTTTATCTCCGATAAGGCACACCTTTTGCTTCCATACCACGCACTTATCGATCAAGCATTAGAGAAACTCAAAGGCAAAGATGCCATAGGTACGACAGGCAAAGGTATTGGACCTGCTTATGTAGATAAGATTGCAAGAGTCGGTCATCGTGTCGGGGAGCTTCAAGATTGTACTAAATTGGCAAACGATATTATCAACTATTTGGAGCAAAATAGTGATCTACTCAGTGTGCTTGGTGTGGAAATCCCAAACAAAAGTGAGTTGATAGCGGAGCTTGAGTCATATAAAAAAGCACTCTCTGCGTTCATCACCGATACGACATTGATGCTTTGGAATGCACTTGCTGAAGATAAAAAAGTATTGCTTGAGGGTGCACAAGGTACGATGCTCGATATCGATCATGGAACCTACCCTTATGTTACAAGCTCTACTACGATTAGTGCAGGTGCTTGTAGTGGTCTTGGCCTCAATCCAAAAGACATAGGCAAAGTCACAGGTATCGCAAAAGCGTACTGCACAAGAGTAGGCAATGGACCTTTTCCAAGTGAAGATCTAGGAGAAGAAGGCGCGCTTATAAGAGAAAAAGGTGGAGAGTTTGGCACAACGACAGGCAGACCGAGAAGATGTGGTTGGTTTGATGCGGTTGCTCTTAAGCATGCCGTGAGAGTTAACGGTGTTGATGAGATTGCACTCATGAAGCTTGATGTGCTCGATGGCTTTAAAGAGATCAAAGTATGTGTAGCGTATGAGGTCGATGGTAAAGAGATCGATTATGTGCCATATTCACTTGAGGATGCTAAGCCTATATATAAGACCTATGAAGGTTGGGAGAAGAGTAAAGGTGTGAGAGATTTTGATGATCTTTCAAAGAGTGCAAAAGAGTATATATTGGAACTCGAATCACTTGTTGGAGCAAAGATAAAGATAGTTTCGACTAGTCCACAAAGAGAAGACACCATCATACGATAAGGAGCGAGAGCATGAGATTAAAACCAAACCAAACAAGATATGTAGCAACTAAGATAGGGATAGATCTAGCCAACGCCCCTTTTGTTCATCTGCCAAAAGGCAAAGAAGTAATCGTTGAGACTGCTAAAAAGATTATAGATGAAAACCTCAAACAAGAGCATGCGCTTGACGCAAAGGTCAAAGAGCTTTTAGAGGAGAATCTAGAAGAGATAGAGTTTCAACATGTAGATGAGCGACAGCTCTTCTTTATGATCAAAAAGAAGATGGCGCCTGAATTTGGCGTCATCATAAACTATGATGATAGATACAATGATCTTGCCCACAAGATACTCGATGAGCTTTATGAGAACTATTTGGCAGAGTATGATGTCAACGAAAACCAAGTGAAAAATGTTATCTTCAAATCTTTTAAAGCATTTGCAGATGCTTTTGAAGAGATAGATGATATCGTTTACAATAAGATCAAACATATGCAAAAAGATGTTATCCCGGGTTCGCAAGATTATGAGCTTTTGTATGAACGACTCTACCAAGAAGAGCTTATCAGAAGAGGGATGCTCTAATGCAAAAAGTCTCTATATATCTTGAGAATGGTATATTTCTACAGGCTAAAAGTTTTGGTGCAGAGGGCACAAGCGTAGGTGAGATAGTTTTCAATACATCAATGAGCGGGTATCAAGAGATTATCAGTGATCCTAGCTATGCGGGTCAATTTGTCACATTTACTTTACCTGAGATCGGCAATGTCGGTTGCAATGAACAAGACATGGAGAGTGTGGGTGCCTATTGTAGCGGCATCATCGTAAGAAACCATCAAGAGCGACCCTCAAATTTTAGATGTGAAGAGAGTCTCGATACATTCTTAAAAAGATATGGTGTCTTGGGTATCTGTGATATCGATACGCGATACCTCACAAAAGTGCTTCGAGAAGAGGGCTCGATGATGATGATTGCCTCCACGCAGATACATGATAAAGAGATGCTTGCTCAGGAGCTCAAAAGTGCCCCACGCATTGAAGAGATCAACTATATAGAAAAAGTAAGCACAAAAGAGAGCTATAAACATACAGATGGCATTTATGATATCGCTTCTTTTTCATACAGTAAGCCAAGTACATCAAAAAAGATCATTGCACTTGATTTTGGGGTTAAAAGAAATATTCTTAACAATCTCGTAAGTGCAGGATTTGAAGTAGAAGTTGTACCAAATACCATGAGTGCACAAGAGATCATCGCAAGATATAATGCAGATGAGATAGGTGGTGTCTTTCTCTCAAACGGTCCCGGTGATCCACTTATCTTAAAAGATGAACACGCAAAGATCAAAGAGTTATTGCAAGCAAAGGTGCCTATGTTCGGTATTTGCTTAGGGCATCAACTTCTCTCTATCGCTCACGGCTATGATACCTATAAGCTCAAATTTGGTCACCACGGCGGCAATCATCCCGTGAAAAATATAGAAACAAACTGTGTAGAGATAACGGCACAAAACCATAACTACAATGTTCCCGAAGGGATCAAAGATATCGCAGAAGTGACGCATATCAATCTCTTTGATGCAACGATTGAGGGAGTTATCTATAGAGATACACCGACAATTTCCGTGCAGCATCACCCGGAGGCAAGTCCGGGGCCGCACGAGAGTAGTTATATATTTAATGAATTTTATAAAATTGTAAAGTAGGTATGAGATGAGCATCGCTATTCTTTTTGGGAGTTCAAGTTATGAGCACGAGATCAGTATCGTCAGCGCTATTACAATGCAAAAGGTCTTTAAAAAGACGCCATTGGTCAATATATTTGTAAGCTCAAGTAGAGAGTTTTATCTCATTGAGTCAAAAGATATGAAATCTTCAACCTTTAGTTCCGGCGATTATAAAAAATCACAAAAGCTTGAGATAAAAAAAGGCGGTTTTTTTGCAACCAAGATGCTTGGTGCTAAAAAGATAGAGTTTAAAACGCTTATAAACCTTATCCATGGAAGAGATGGGGAGGATGGCAAGATCGCTTCGCTTATGGAGTTTTTTAGTATCCCGTATATCTCTCCAAGACTTGAAGCGTGTGCTATGAGCTTCAATAAACTCTACACGAAATTTTATGCCAAGAGTGTCGGTGTAAAAAGTCTTGACTATCAACTTTTAAACAATGAATCTATGCGTGAGGTGTTGTTGCCGTTTCCTCTCATAGTAAAACCATGTCGTTTGGGAAGTAGTATAGGCGTGAGTATCGTTAAAGATAAGAGTGAGCTTGATTATGCACTTGATGTCGCTTTTGAGTTCGATAGCGATGTTTTGCTTGAGCCTTTTATCGCCAATATCAAAGAGTACAATCTTGCCGGTTGCTATACGGATCATTGGGAGCTTTCTATCATAGAAGAGCCATACAAAGAGGAGTTTTTGGACTTCGATAAAAAATATCTTGATTTTTCACGAGATACTAAAGTGTTAGCGGCAGATATATCAAAAGATATGGCTGATTTGATAGTTGAGAGTTTTCAAAATGTTTACGGCACACTCTTTCATGGTAGCATCATTCGCTGTGATTTTTTTGAGGTTGATGGAGAGATATATCTCAATGAGATCAATCCGATACCGGGTTCTATGGCAAACTATCTCTTTGAGGATTTTGAAGATATGGTGTTACGGCTTGCAAAAAGTGTACAACTTGAGAAAAAGATTGAATCACAATATACCTATATAAACTCTATTCAAAGTGCAAAAGGAAAGGCATAATTTTAATTATTTCTTAATTATAATATCTAATATTTTAAAAATATGTTCAAACGCTTATTTTTATCATTAATATATAGAAAGTTTTTAAAGCAGACTTTTTATATTTTTTGTAATATCCACAAACTCCCTATTTTAGGGCTCTACTGCGTCATTAGTCTCGAATTGTTAAAAAAGTATTAAAATTTTTATATTTATACGTCAAATTTAAGCTTCATTTGTTAAAAAAGTGTTAAAATTTGTTTTGAATGTTATATCTTTATGACATATATTTTCTCTAATAAGGGGGTTTGCATGCAATCAAATGCTGCATTGGAATATGATTATTCTGTTGCAAAATTGTTTACATACACGACGATTTTGTTTGGAATTCTTGGTATGCTTATTGGTACGCTAATAGCTGCTCAAATGGCATTTCCTGAACTTAACTATCTTTTAGGTGAGTATGGTACTTTTTCAAGATTGAGACCACTACATACAAATATAGTTATCTTTGGATTTACTCTAAGTGGTATTTGGGCCACAGCTTACTATGTAAGCCAAAGGGTTTTGAAGGTCTCTATGGCTGAATCAAAATTCTTGATGGCATTAGGTAAGATTCACTTCTGGTTATACTTTTTTGGAGCACTCGCCGCGGTTATCACGCTAGGTATGGGTATCACGCAATCAAAAGAGTATGCTGTATTTGAATGGCCTATAGATGTTGTCATTGTGCTTATCTGGGTAATTTGGGGACTCTCTCTTTTTGGTTTGATCGGAATTAGAAGAGAAAAGTCACTCTATATCTCTATGTGGTACTACATAGCAACATTCCTTGGAATAGCTATGCTTTATCTCTTTAACAATATGGCAATTCCAACATACTTTGCTTCAGGCGGATATGGAAGTATCTTCCACTCTGTTTCAATGTATTCAGGAACAAATGATGCGCTTGTTCAATGGTGGTATGGGCATAATGCTGTTGCATTTGGTTTTACTGTGCCTATCATTGCAATGATCTATTACTTCTTGCCAAAAGAGTCAGGTCAAGCTGTCTACTCATATAAACTTTCACTCCTTTCATTTTGGGGATTGATGTTTGTTTACCTATGGGCAGGATCGCACCACCTTATTTGGTCAACAGTTCCTGACTGGATGCAAACTATGGGTTCAATCTTCTCGGTTGTTCTTATCTTGCCTTCCTGGGGTAGTGCAATCAATATGTTGCTTACTATGAAGGGTGAATGGAATCAGTTGACTGAAAACCCACTTATCAAACTCATGGTTCTTGCTTCTACATTCTATATGCTTTCAACTATCGAAGGTCCAATTCAATCTATCAAATCAGTTAATGCTATCGCGCACTTTACTGACTGGATTCCTGGTCACGTTCATGATGGTGTTCTTGGTTGGGTTGTATTTATGATTATGGCGGCTCTTTTCCATATGGCTCCTAGAATCTTCAAAAAAGAGATATACTCTAAAAAACTTATCGATATGCAGTTTTGGTTGCAAACAACAGCAATCGTTCTTTACTTTACATCTATGTGGATCGCAGGGATTACACAAGGTATGATGTGGAGAGCTGTTGATGAGTATGGTAACTTGATGTATAGCTTCATCGATACTGTTGCAGTATTGCACCCATACTATACTATTAGAGCTGTTGCCGGAGTGTTATATCTACTTGGCTTCTTCATGTTTGCTTATAACATGATTTTAACTATGACTGCTGCAAAAAAGATAGACACTGAACCGCAGTTTAGATCACCTATGGCGTAAGGAGGTATGTTATGTTTCATTGGTTAGAAAAAAATCCATTTTTCTTTGCGGTAGGTGTATTTCTTGTAATTGCATTTGCCGGTCTTATAGAGATATTGCCAAACTTTGGCGAAGCTTCTCGTCCGGTTGTAGGGCTTAAGCCATACACTGTACTTGAGCTTGCAGGTAAAGAGGTATATAAAAAAGATAACTGTATCGCATGTCACTCTCAGTTGATTAGACCGTTTAAATCAGAGACTGATAGATATGGTCAATATTCACTCTCAGGTGAATACGCGTATGACAGACCGTTCTTGTGGGGTTCAAAAAGAACAGGTCCGGATCTTCACCGTATAGGAAACTATCGTTCAACAGATTGGCATGAAAATCATATGTGGGATCCAAAATCAGTAATACCACAATCGATTATGCCTGCTTATAAACATCAGTTTAGCAACATAGCCGATATAGAAACTGCCTATGCAGAAGCAGTGACTGTAAAAGAACTATTTAATACTCCTTATGATGTAGACGGTGGTGTAGCATTAGGTAGCTGGGAAGATGCTCAAGCTGCAGCTCTTGCTGAAGCTAAAGAGATAGCTGCTGATATGAAAAATCAAGATGTAAAAGATTTAGTAGCAAACGGTCAAATACCTGAAATTGTTGCATTGATCGCTTATATGAATAAATTGAAATAAGGAAGGGCAGAAGATGGATTTTAAAGAATTAGCAATTTATGCAAATCTCTTTATGACCGTCTTTTTGGTGCTAATGCTATATGGGTATATCATACATCTATATAGAAGCGATAAAAAAGGTGAGAATGATTATGAAAAGTACGGCAAGATTGCACTCGACGATGAGATTGACAGTCAGCCTATCGAAAAAAATCTTGACACCGAAAATAAAAAAGAGGAGTAAGATAAATGAATAGTTTAATGATCAAAGCATTAGCTTTTTCAGCAGTTCTTATGGGTGCAACAATTTTTGTTGTCAAATATATGAACGTTGATTTGAGTGATCCTGTTAACTTGATCACGATGTTGGGTGCAGCTGCAATTGCATTCCTTACATTTGGTGTTGCTGCAAAATATATCAATCAGATGAAAACCGATAAAGCTGAAGGTGAATTGGCTGATGATAATTGGGATGGCATAGGCGAGTATAAAAATGAACTTCCTGGCGGTTGGGCGTACTCATTTTTAGGAACAATCATTTGGGCAATGTGGTACTGGACAATGGGGTATCCCGTCAATGCGTATAGCCAAATCGGCGAATATAACAAAGAAGTAAAAGCGTATAATGCTCAATTTCAAGAGATGCACAAAAATGCAGATGCTGATACGCTTAAAGCGATGGGTGAATCTATATTTTTGGTACAGTGTGCTCCGTGTCATGGCGAGACAGCTGATGGTCTTTCAGGCAAAGCACAAGATTTGACAGCCAGAATGGCCAAAGATCAAGTTCTTTATGTGATTGCTAACGGATCAAGTCAACTTGGTTTCCCGATGGGTGCAATGCCTGCCGGTATGGCAAGCGGTGCTGATGCTGAGGCGATCGCTGATTATATCGTTGGTGGTATGCAAGGGCAAGCGCCTGCAGCGTATGCAACTTGTGCTGCTTGTCATGGTGCTGACGGACAAGGTATGAATGGAATGTCACCAAACCTTACAAATTATGATGAAAAACTTGTGACACAAGTTCTTGCTAATGGCAAAAAAGGTATGATAGGTAAAATGCCTTCATTTAAAAATAGATTGACACCTGTGCAAGAAAAAGCATTGGCTACATATCTTCAAAGTTTATAAGGAGGATGCAGATGGCTGAAAATACAAGAAGAGGGCTTTTTACTCTTAGCGGAATAAGCGGTATGCTCATAGCAACAGTTCTTCTGTTGACTATCTTAGCAGGATTAACTTTTTGGGGTCTCTTGGTTCAACAAGGAAGTGCTCAAAATCCTTATGATCCTACGCCTATAACAAGTAGTCTTGACAATGTTCAAATGAACAGTGTAGATAATGCACAGCACGCATTTAAAGATGCTAACTAAAGGATAGATGATGATTAAAATTATGGATAAAATTTTGGCATTGGGATTAGTAATTACTGCAGCATATACACTCTATGCAGTTTTAACTCCTAATCACCTCTTTATAGGTTAAAATATGAAGATAGCACAAGTAAGGCTTGCCTTGCTTGCTATGCTATTACCTCTCTTTCTATACTCGCACGACCCAATAATCAAGAATGAACTTTTAAAACCTGAAGTAGTGACAAAGATTACTCAGATAAGTAAAGAGTTATTGGATAAATGCAGTATCAATAGTTATGTTGTAGCCACAAATGATCCTTTTCCAAGGGGCTATAAAATGACTGATTATTTAGGAAAGTTTGGAGATAGCTTAAGCGAGCCATATATAGTTTTTGTTTTTGCTCCGCATGATAAAAGAGTCGGTATAGTAGCATCATCAAAAGAGCTAAAAAACCTTTATGATGCAAGCAGTGTAAAAGATGCAGCGATTGGCGTTGTCGCATCGCATGATAGCAACTCTTTAGAAGATAAATATAATATTGCAGTATTGCAAGGATTCTCTGAACTTGTTGATCAAGTTGCCACATCAAAAGGTGTTGTGATGACAAATACTGTACCAAATGATACAAAACAGGTCGTGCATGTACTGCAGTATGTTATCTATATCGGGTCACTGTTGGTTTTTTGGATTTTTATTGGAAAACCAATCTATATGAGGATAAAAAATGGAACAAAAAGATAAAGAAAAGACGTATTGGCCCCACATGATAGTGGGTTTTCTTTTATTGGGGCTTTCACTCGGAACTTGGACTATCAAATCAGCAAACTCCATGCCCGTTGAAAGAGAAAATAAATATATGATGCCTTATCAGAATGCAGATATGAATTATAATGAGATTATGAAAGATGAAAATGCATTTAACGGGAACTATGCCATAACGATAGAAGGTGTCAAAACTATCAAAGTTAAACCAAATAAAAATAGCAAAGTTAAACTCGCAGATCCTATCAAACTCAACAAGGGTGAGAATAGCTTCTCCTATAAGATTATCACAAAGGCGGGTAAGATCGTCAAAGATGCTAAGGTCGCATTTCTCTTGACTCGCCCGCACACAGATAAAGATGATCAAAAGATTGATACGGTTACTTTTAAAGATGGTGTCTATGTTGTCTCGGGTGTTGATATAGAGAAGATAGGGAGATATACACTTGTTTTAAGAGCCCAAATAGGCGAAGATATAGGCTTTTATGAGAGACCCGCATTTCTAGAGAAAGAGGTAGCCCCAAAACAGTAATCAATCATAGATATGCTATACTTTTTCTATGATTGCTTCTCCTAAAAAACTCATCATTTTACCAACCTCAAGATCGATTCGAGGGGCAAAAAGAGCCTACGAGACCAATACATTATTACCCTCTTTTATGCGCCTAGATGAGTTTGAGTCAAGAGTCATGCTTATCGATGATAGCGCGCTAGTAGATAGGCTTACAAGAGTTATGCTCTTGCGAGAAGCTGCTCGTTTTGATGCGATGAGAAAACTCAATATAAACTTTGACCTTGTAAGATTTTTTACAAAAAGCGACGCTCTTTTTAGGTTTTTCGAAGAGCTCTCGCATGAGAAAGTAGATTTTGAAGAGCTGAAAAATGCAGATGTCTATAGTGAATTTGCAGAGCATATCTCCATACTTCAAGAGCTGCAAGATAGATACGAAGTGTTATTGCAAAAAAGAGGATACACCGATAGAGCTTTTTTAGCAAAAAGATTTCAGATTAATGAAGATTTTCTCAAAGAGTTTGATGCTATAGAGCTCCATTTGGAGGGCTATCTGAGTCGATTTGAGCTTGATATCTTGGATGCAGTCTCAAAGAAGATAGCGCTTACAGTCTTTTTACACACGAGTAGATTTACTCAAAAAATGGATGAACGATTTGCTCAGTATGGCCTAACGTTGCCGAAAAACGCTCATATTACCCTAGATCTTAGTGCAAAAGCTCTTCTAAGTGCTACAAAAAACACGCATGCTATAAATACACAGGTACGCTCTGTCAATGAGCGGATAAAGCAGATCCCTGTAGCTATGCGCAGTGTTCAAGAGATGATTGAAAAAGGAGTTGATCCCAAAGATATAGTGATTATACTACCGGATGAGAGCTATAAAGAGATGTTTTATCTTTTTGATAGAGAAAAAAATCTTAACTTTGCTATGGGGTTTGACTACAAACAGAGTAGAGAGTTCAAGACGATTCATGCATTGATGCGATATTTTAAAAAGGGAAAAAAGGAGGATATCGAGGGTTTTGAGATCGATAGGGACTCTCTTGAGGCGACCAAGCATACACAGAGATTATCAGCTCAGCAATTCTTCGAGTATATTTTTGCTTTAACAAGCATCGATTATGATGCCATCAAAGAGGAGAGCAGATACCAAGAAGTCTATAAGAACTATATGGAATTTCAATCTATCTTTAGCGAGAGTGAGTTCCATATTAAAGATTGGATATTTTTATGGCTCAAATCGATAGAAGAGATTACGCTTGATGATAGTAGAGGCGGTAAGGTTACTGTCATTGGAGCACTTGAGACAAGGGGTGTTTCCTTTGAGGGTGTAGTCGTTATCGATTTTAATGAAGGTATCATCCCCTCGCTGCCTGCAAAAGATCAGTTTCTAAACAGTACAGTGCGGTCATTTGCCTCTTTGCCGACAAAAAAAGATAGAGAAGCCTTGCAAAAACAGCTCTATAAAAGAGTGCTAGAGCAGGCACGATATTCAAGCGTGATATATGCAACCGATAATCACAAAAGTCCTTCGCGATTTATCTATGAGCTCTCACTTGGCGGTATGATTGAAAGCGTAGATATCGATACAAGCTTTTTCTATAAAGAGGCGAGTGCGATGCGCCAGCATGATTTTGTCGTTGCGTTTGATGCGAGAGATAAAATATGGTCTTCATCTATGCTTGAGACATTTTTAATGTGCAAAAGAAAATTTTATTTTAGGTATATCAAAAATATCAAACCTGCATCCAGAGAAGAGTTGATAGATGGTGTTCTCTTACATGATCTCCTCTTTAGAGTATTTGCGCAAAAGGATGCTTTTCAAGAGAGAGATGAGTTCACTCAAAAGATAAAAGATGTCCTCGATGAGCTTGATCTAGACTCCGCATTAGGAGCCTATAAAAAACTCTCTTGGATGAAACGCTTAAAGCATTTTGTGGATGCACAGATGAAACATTTTCAAGCAGGATGGAGCGTTGATCAAAAAGAGCTTACAATCACAGGTGAGATAGAAGGATTGCGTTTTCAAGGAAGAGTTGATAGGATAGATGTAAGAGGTGATGAGGCTCTGATTTTGGATTATAAAAGTGGCAAGACAGACCATATCAACAAGTCTGATCGCTCTTTAGAGTCAAACTATCACTACCAGATGAATATCTATGCCCATCTTTTGCGTGCACGGTATAGCAACATAGATGCTGCCTATGTTAAGATATTTGAAAAAAATCAATTTGAGCCGATCAAAGCCTTTGAACAAAAAGATGCACTACTTTTAGAGCACATCACGCAGATCAAAGAGACAAAAGAGATCATAGCAAGCAGATGTGAGGATGCGACACTTTGTAAATATTGTGATTATGCTTTAGCTTGTCAAAGAGGGGAGTATCTATGATTACAGAGCCCCATTTAGCCTATCTTGCAAGTGCCGGCACAGGAAAGACTTTCGCCCTCTCTGTGCGCTATCTCTCACTCCTATTTTTAGGTGAATCTCCCAATAGCATTTTAGCCATCACCTTTACAAATAAAGCCACGGCAGAGATGCGTGAGAGGATACTGAGTGATCTCATCCATCTTCCCGATCAAGACAATCCAAAGATGCAGACAATCCTTGTGGAGATATCTTCACAAACATCTCTTGCTCCTGCAGAGATACTTAGGAGGCAAAAAGAGGTGCTTGAGAAGTTTTTAGCTACCTCGAACCACATAACAACACTCGATAGTTTTTTTGGCTCTATCTTGCGTTCTGCTTCGTTGGAGCTTGGCATTGAATCTGATTTTATTATCAAAGAGAAGAAAGAGAGTGCAAATACAGATGAACTTTTTATCAAAAGTCTGCTTCGAGATGACCTTGTAAACGCACTTATCTATCTCTCATATGAGTTGGGGGATTCGGATATCAAAAAAACAAAAGAGCGGCTTGATGCTCTGTATACTATCGATCCTCTCTTACCAAATGGTAGTTATGGAGTATATGATACGACGCCTATAGAGCAAGAGATAGAAGAGCAAAGAGAAAAGATCAGCGAAGGGCTTCAAAAGCTTGATGCTGACAAGCGAGCCATCGACCTTTTTAATGTTCCTAACACTTTAGCTGAGTTTGCAAAAAGAGCCGTTTTTACTAAGAGTAGTTTCGAAGAGCATAGTTGGCTTGCAAAATACTCCACACCTGATTTTGAAGAGGATTTTGAGAGGCTTAAAAAACTTATGAAGATATGGATGGAGCAAAGAGAATCAAACTTTTTACACTCCCTGCTTGATATTTATGAACACTATAAAGAGAGCATCTTGCAAGATATAAAAGCTGAAGGCGTTATGAATTTTGATGATGTCTCTTACCTGGCATATAAACTACTCTACGAGCATATATCTAAAGAGTTTTTGTACTTTAAACTTGATGCTAGGTTTCACCATATACTCCTAGATGAGTTTCAAGATACTTCCATGGTGCAGTTTTTGCTCTTGGCACCCATGATTGATGAGATCACGGCAGGGCTTGGGCAGAGAGAGTTTAAAAGTCTCTTTTTCGTTGGTGATACGAAGCAGGCGATTTATCGGTTTCGAGGCGGTGTTGAGGAGGTCTTTGCACTTGTTGCAAACAGGTATGCCATCAGTCCAAAACCGATGAGTACAAACTATAGAAGTGCCAATAACATCACACAGAGTGTCAATGAGATATTTTCTGCGTGTATGAGTGATTTTGTCATCCAAGAGAGTTTTAAAGGTGCCAAAGAGGGATATTTCCAAGTAATTCAAAGTGAAAAAGAGACACTTATCGCCTCAGCTATCGATGCAGCCAAGAGTCTTATAGCCAAAGGCGTCAATGTCAATGATATCGCTTTTTTGGTGATGACCAATAGTGAGGGAGCCATGGTAGAAGAGGCCTGCACGCAAGCAGGGATTGAGACTATCTTACAGACCTCAAGTTCGCTTGGTAAGCTCTCATCTATCGCCTCTATCGTCTCTTTCGTGAGATATCTTGTCAATAAAGAGGAGATAGATAAACTCCCTCTCTTCTTTAGGTGTGAGGTAGATACGCTCGATCTCTCTTGGTTTACTTACGCTTTAGAGCCAATCGTTGTCATAGATAGGATTGTGAGAGATTTTAAGATAGCATGTGATGATAATCTCCTAAGACTCCTTGATTTTGCCTCTGCTTACCATGATCTCCAAGAGTTTCTTGATGAGTTTGAGCTGAGCAAGATAGATATCGCAAGTGGATCGATCCAAGGAGCAAATGTTATCACTGTGCATAAATCAAAAGGGCTAGAGTTTGAGCATGTTATCTTGATGGATAGGCTCAAAAATAAACGCAATAGCTCTAGCCCACTCATTTTTTCAAAAAATGATCATCTCTTCATCAATAAGATTTGGCTTACACAAAGCAAGAGAGATATCTTTGATGAGGGCTATAGGAATGCGATAGAAGAGGAACGCAAAGCCACATATAAAGATACGCTCAATATGCTCTATGTTGCATTTACAAGAGCAAAACAGAGCCTCATTGTCATCAAAAAAGATGAAAAATCGGAGTTTGAACCTTTTAATCTTGAGCCAAAAAGCAGAGGGGTGATCGAGCCAAAGAGCCAAAAAGCATCTCTAAATTTACAAAAAGAGAAGATAACTCTTGAGTATTGGGGTGCACAAAAAGAGATACTCGAGCAAGAGGAGCACGAGGTTGTCGATCCTGCCAATGTGCTTTTTGGTACGGCACTACACTATACACTTGAGATGATGCACACTTTTAGCGAGGACGCTCTTGATACTGCATTGCGCTCAACACAGTATCGTTACCTCTCTTTGCTTAAAGAAGCAGGTGTTGCTACTATCAAAAAAAGAGTGCAACTCCTTTTAGAAAATAGTGATTTTAGTGCATTATTGCAAAATGCGCAAGCGGTCTATAAAGAGCAGAGCATCAGTTATGAGGGGAGCTTTAAGCAGATCGATCTTTTGATTGAATATAGTGAAAGCTATTTGATCGTTGATTATAAAAGTTCAAAAAGAGATGCCAAGAAGCATGAAGAGCAAGTTAGCGAGTATATCGATATCATAGAGAAGATTACAAAAAAGAGAGCAAAAGGGGCTATCGTTTATCTTTTAGATGAGAAAAGTGAGATCATTTTCTTAAAATAAACTAAATTTAAATAAATCTTAAGGTTATTTAAGTACAATCTCTTCACTTAAAATTAAAGGAAATTTCATGAAGATGACATCAGTCGTAAAACCTCATGAAGTAGAGAGAGACTGGGTACTTATCGATGCTGAAGGAAAAACTTTTGGCCGTATACTTACAGAGGTTGCAACACTACTAAGAGGAAAACATAAACCATCATTCACACCAAATGTTGATTGTGGTGATTATGTAGTTATAATCAATGCAAAAAAAGCGGTATTTTCCGGAGCAAAGCTCGATGATAAAGAGTATTTCAGACATAGTGGCTATTTCGGAAGTACAAAAAGTACTAAGCTTAGCGATATGTTGGAAAATCATACTGAAAAACTCTATATGATATCCGTAAGAGGTATGCTTCCTAAAACAAAATTGGGAAAACAGATGATTAAAAAACTAAAAGTGTATGGTGGGAGTGAACATCCTCATACTGCACAGTTTAATAAAGGAAAATAAGAATGGCTACTATTTATGCAACAGGAAAAAGAAAAAGTGCTATTGCTAGAGTTTGGCTTACTCCCGGAAAAGGCGATATGGACATCAATGGAAAAACTCTTGACGAGTGGCTAGGTGGTCACGAAACACTCAAGATGAAGGTGAGACTTCCTTTAGAAGCCACTAAACAACTTGAAGCAGTAACAATCAAAGCAACAACACTTGGTGGTGGTTATTCAGCACAAGCAGATGCACTTAAACACGGTATCACAAAAGCATTGGCTATCTATGAGCCTTCATTTAGAACAATCTTGAAACCTATGGGACTTTTAACTCGTGACTCTAGAGTCGTTGAGCGTAAGAAACCGGGTAAGAAAAAAGCGAGAAGAAGCCCGCAGTTCTCAAAACGTTAATGTTTCTTCAGAAAAAGATAATCATTTATCTTCATTTTGCAAAAACCTTTTTGGGTTTTTGTACCTTCTTTTTTTATCCGCTACCTCCAAAATCAAACAGACTATAAATTAAAGTAAAAATTTGATACTTTCTTGATGTTTTTAAAATTATAATATGCTAATGGTTGAAAATATTTTGATGGGATTTACTATTTTCGTTGTTTTAGGATTTGCAATAGCAAAATTTTATCGTTTCTATTTTGTTGAGCGTGATGAATATTAAACGATTTGTGCAAAAACATGCCTATCTTCTAGAAGTATTGAGTATCTTGGTCGTCATGACTATCTTGGGAGTCGCATTTCGTGATAGCCTCGGATTGGTCAATCTTGCTTTGTTACACTTGATACCTATACTCCTTATCGCAGTAAGTGGCAATGTGCGTTTGACAATGGTTATTGCTATATTATGTATCGTAATCTTCAATTTTCTCTATATCCCTCCTTTATATACTTTTAAAATCTATGATTACGCGCATATATGGAGTCTTTTTATCTTTATACTCTTTGGTTATGTCATTGCAAGACAGGCAAAAAATCTACAGCTTAAGTATCGAGAGAGTCAGATGAGAGAGGTGCTTTTAGATATCGTCTCCCACGATCTTAAAACGCCACTCTCTTCCATCTACGGTTCTGCGAGTCTGCTTGTAGATGAGAAAAAACTTCCAAAAGAGACACAAGAGCATCTCTATAGAGAGATACTCAAAACATCCATAGGTATGAAGAAATTGATTACTAACCTTTTAGATAATAGCAGGCTCAAAGATGGCACGGCGAAGCCTAATTTAGAGTGGTGTGATTTTAATGATATTATAGTGGTTGCTATCGAAGAGCTCTCATTGGAGTATGATACAGACTTCATAGATATAAAGATCGCATATCCTTATCTATTTTGGGGCGATAATGCTCTTTTGGTTCGTCTGTTTTTCAATCTTTTAGATAATGCACTCAAATACTCAAATGAAGGGGAGCATATCGTTTGCAAAGTTGATGAGGCAGAGGGTGGGGTAAAAATAGTTATAATCAACAGCTGCAAATCTCAATGCGAACAAAAAGTCGATCGGATGTTTGAGAGGTTTTATAGGCACAAAGAGGATCAAGATATTTCAGGAGCAGGACTTGGGCTTGCTATCTGTAGAAACATTGTAAAGATACATCATGGGAAGATCAATGCCTCTTGGGAAAATGAAACTTTAAGTATAGAGGTTCTTTTGCCGGTATCTCAAAAAGTGGTGATTGTATGAATCCGTTAGCAACCGTATTAATCATAGAAGATGATATTGCAGTCCAAAGACTTTTGACGATTGCATTGCAAGAGTACCAGTTTAAAACTATCGTTTGCGGAACAAAAGAGGAGGCACTTAAAGTATTTAAGCTCTATCCTATCGATCTTGTCCTTTTGGATCTCGGGCTTCCCGATGATGACGGCAAAACAGTTATTCAGTCTGTAAGAAAGATATCTTCATCTCCAATCATAATACTCTCTGCACGAGATCATGAAAACGAGATTGTGCAATGCTTGAACCTAGGTGCTGATGATTACATCACGAAACCTTTTTCGACCAAAGAACTTTTAGCACGATTGCAGGCAAATTTTAGACGCAGTGCACAGCCTCAAGATATGGAGCTGACCATGCTTGAATGCGGGGATATCAAACTTGATTTATCGGCAAGAAGCGTGCTATTTCATGAGCAATTCGTCAAATTGGCACCAAAGGAGTATAAACTTTTTGAATATTTGATGCGTAATATAAATTGTACACTTTCTCATCAGCAGATATTAAAACAGGTGTGGGGGATAGGGTATCAAAATGAGATGCAATATCTCAGAACACATATCAATGTTCTTCGCAATAAATTTGAGACCGATCCGACACGTCCTATCTATATCAAAACTATTCACGGGATAGGATATCGCTTAGAGTGTTGCTCTTAAAAGAGGTTAATTTTGTTAGAAAAAGCAAGAGATATCAAAATCATAACATTGAGCTTTTTAGCGCTTATTATTATAGGGGCAATATTACTTTTGCTGCCCATCGCACACCACGGTACACTGCAAATTATTGATGCCTTTTTTACAGCCACATCCGCCGTTTGCGTAACAGGGCTCAATGTTAAAAATACAGCACTAGACTTTACGCTTTTTGGCCAGATTGTCATTTTGATTTTGATCCAAATCGGCGGCTTGGGATATATGAGTGCAACCACATTTCTATTTGTAATGCTTGGTAAAAGGATTACTTATCGTGACCGTTTAGCGCTTAAAACTTCTATGAGTTATGATGGCATGAAAGGGATTATTCATTTTCTTAAGATTGTATTTTTGACGACTGTATCTCTTGAGATATTAGGTGCAGCGATACTTACAGCACGATTTTGTATCGATATGCCTTTTACGCAAGCACTTTGGTTTGGTATATTTCATAGCATTTCAGCATTTAATAATGCGGGGTTTTCTTTGTTTACTGATGGCATGATACGCTATCAAGGAGATGTGATAATAAATATTGTACTTCCGGTTTTGATTATATGTGGCGGGCTTGGTTATCTTGTAGTTATAGAGCTTTTTCACATGTATCGTCATCAAGTGACCCGACTCTCCACACATACAAAAATCGTTCTATGGAGTTCGCTGATTTTGACTTTGGGCGCCATGTTTTTGCTCCTCTCTTTGGAGTGGGATAGAGCATTGGGTAATCTCTCTTGGTATGATAAAATCATGGCAGCCTGGTTTACGGCAGTCAACTATAGAACGGCAGGATTCAATACGATTGAACTCAGCTCACTTTCAGATGCCAATCTGTTTTTTGGAGCATTTTTTATGATGATAGGGGGTGCTCCTGGAGGAACGGCCGGGGGGCTTAAAGTCACAGTTATTGCTCTCGCACTTATCGGGATGTGGGATACATTTAGAGGTCGTTCGCATAGTACGATTTTTCATCGATCGATCGATCCCTATCAGATCAGTAAGGCACATGCCATTATCATGGTAGGGTTTACCTATGTTTTGTTATCGACTGTGATACTTGTCGAGTTTGAACGACTTCCCTTTTTGCCTACATTTTTTGAAGTCTGCTCGGCATTTGGTACTGTAGGTGCTTCCATAGGGAATGGAGGGATTTTAAGCCATAGTGCACTCTTGAGTGATATTGGCAAAAGCAATATGATTGTTTTGATGTTTATCGGCAGGATTGGTGTTTTTGCCTTTACGATGATCATGATAGGCAACAAAAAACAGAGTCGCATTCGATATGCGGAAGGAAGGATTATAGTATGAAACAGTTTGCGGTAATCGGACTTGGTAAGTTCGGTTTTCATATTGCCAAAGGATTAGCGATGCAGGGTGTGCCTGTGATAGCAATCGACAATAATGAAGATCAGATTAAAGAGATAAGCGAATATATCCAAGATACAATCGTGTGTGATTCGACCGATATAAATGCCCTTAGAGAAGCCGGCATAGGACATATGGATGTAGCTGTCGTGAGTATCGGAGAAAATATTGAGGCAAGTATTCTGACTGTTATGGGGCTCAAGGAGTTGGGAGTGCCTGTTATTGTTGCTAAGGCAATTACGAGGGTTCATGGGCAAATACTATCAAAAATAGGCGCCACTAAAGTCATCTATCCCGAAAGAGAGATAGCAAAGAGGATAGTAAAGAATATGGTAGAGAATCTTCATTATGAGACGATTGATCTCTCTGTGACGATGAAGATTGCTAAGTTGAGTGTTCCTAAAATATGGGTAGGTTTATCAATCTATAGCACAACTTTTGAGACCAAGTATCATGTAAAACCTATCGCCTATAAGCATCA